>JAWDMM010000005.1:0-50839 GCA_046536595.1 Nitrososphaeria archaeon
TTCAAGCTTTCTGCTAGTTTTCAAGCCATGCCTTGAAAGCCTCTTTTCTTCTATTGAAATGCTCTTTGTTATCTTCTTGAATTCTGAAAGCACTGAACCTCCTTTAAAGAGCGTCCATGAGCCGTCTTGCACAGCTACAGTTGCAAGGTTTACAATCCCAAGATCGATCCCCGCTTTTATTTTGCCTTTTGGTTTATTATTTACTTTAACAACCATAGGAATCCTTGCGTACCACTTTCTTCTCGCGCTATCATAAAATATCTCAAGAGTTCCTTGCTTGCCTACCCACTTAAGCTTGCCAATGAACTTGAGCCTCAGGTTGAAATCCATCAGGAATATTTCATTTCTTTCAATTTTGTACCTGTCATGTCTAATCAACAAAAACAAATCTTCTTTCTTTTTATGTGGAGGCTTTGGTTTCATCCACTTAGGCAATTCTCCTTCTTTCTTCTTTTTGCTTAGCTCGAAAAAAGATTTCCATGCAGAAGCGTTCTTTCGCGTTACTTGCTGAACGTTTGCCCCGTGCAATACAGCCTTATATTTTTCATAAACGATTTTTTCTGTTTTATTAAAATCTACAGGCTCGTGCTTTTTATATTGCTCAAGCCTCAACTTATTAACCTCGTTCCAGCAGTTAACGAATGCCTTTCCGAGAGCCGTTAGCTTAGCTTTTGTTTCTTTCCTGCAATGATGCGTACTGTGTTTGATCGTCGCATACTTTCTGTTACGTTATGCTAATTAAAGTATATAAATACTTTAGCCTTTTTCATGAGAAAACACGTTAGCAAGGACGGAATAGTTCAGCATCCCAGCCTCTAGAAGAGGCAAGGCTTTCGTTCTTATTGTAATTTTTTACAAGAGCTGAAAGATTCGCCATTTACAGATAACCAAAACTTTTGCCTGATTTTATGATAAATTTATCATTTTACCAGTTTTATAAACCGTTGATCTTTGTTTTTTATGACGTGAGCTGGTCAACTTATAGCTAGGGTGCCTGAGCCGGCTCATGAAGGCAACTGGCTTGTTAATTCAAAGTATTGCAGGACCACTTTCATATCTAGCGTTTCTGGCAGAGTAGCACCCATTAAAAGGGGAGCAACCCTCGAGACCTAGGGAATCATCGCTCCTTCAGGTGGAGATGAAACCAGTATACAGACAATTTTATCAATCTGTTCTTCTAATAAAGAATTTTATGGAGTTTAGCAGCTTAAAAGCAAAGTTCGGGAAAAAGCTAGAAGAAGCTAAAAAGAAAGGCCTCGTCGACGAACCTATTATACCCTTACTAGAACTAGTAAATTCTTACAGCGAATTTTTCAGTACTTCTTCATGTGCTGGAAGGATTATCCTGATAGCTATTCATCCATCATGGAAAAAGAACGTTTCAAAAATATTCTTCAAATCTCATTATCAGGTTAATACAGAGGAAGTTTGGACAGCGCTTTTAGACGGCGCTCAAAGGTTTAAATATCCTATATATTTCAAACAAGAACCTTTTATTTTGCATATTTCAGCATCAAACGTACAGAGCGCTCTAAAAATGCTTTCTATAGCTCAGATTTCAGGAATTAAACATTCTGGCATAGTTAATATTTCAAAAAATCGAGTTACTTTAGAATTACAAAGTATAGAAAGAGTAGATGCAATAGTATCAAATGAAGGAAAAATATTGATAGATATAAAATATTTATCAGAGCTTGTAAGGGATGCAAATTTAAAGCTAACAATCACAAGAGAAAAAATGCAGCGCCTGTTTGATAATTTAAAAAAGCTCTAGTATAAAGAAGTTTAAATTTTGCTTCACGCGCTTTATTTTTCGCTATAAATATAAATAAACATAAGATTAAAAATGTTTATGCTTTCAATCACAATAAATACACAAACTCCTCCAATAAAACTAAATCTTACGTACCAGCAACTCATAGAAAAATATGGCAACGTGGAAATTCCGGTTAATTTAGAGCAGTTAGAAGAAAGCGATTATCAGATTTCCGTAGGAGGTGTTTCTAGAATGCTTGTTCAATTTACGAACTATTTTAATCTCTTACCAACTTGGGTTTCTTTGGGACCCGGTTACCCTGAAACAGCAGTTTATAAAAACATAAAGATAAGGTATGTGGATCTTGACCCAGAAAATCTGAAGAAATTTACAAGGTTTAAGGAAGGGTTTTACAATCAAATTCATAAAGTTTCAGAATATAATTTTAATGCACAGGATTACCTCTCTTATACTATATATAACTGGAAATCTGCAGAAGCTCTTATTAAAGAATTTGAAAATACTGATGTTTATTTTATAAATGATTTTCAGCAATTACAGGTTGGAGGAATAATAGGTCCTTCGGCTCCTGCTATTTTCTGGTATCATATACCTTTGGTACCTGAAAACATTAATCAGCAGCTAAGAACTTTCTTAAGAAAATCATTTGATGGGTTTGATGAAGTTATTCTAAGCACCAAAAGAGATTTGGAGGGGTATATAAGACTTGGAGCCGGCGTGACGGCAAAGCAGGTTTATCCTTTTATAGATCATAATTCTCTTAAGGAACCTCGAGAGTCTGATATAGGAAGGGTTCTGGACAAACTAAACCTAAAACAGGATGAAAAGAAAATTTTAGTTGTTGGTAGGATGGATCCCATAAAAAGTCAAGATTTGGCAATAAGTGCTATTAAGAACGTTGAAGCAAAACTAATTTTGGTAGGCGATGGTAGCTTTACAGGTTCAACTTTAGCCCGTGGTAAATCATCAGGCTGGCGCGAATATCTTAATAGGAAAGCAAAAGAAGAAGGTGTTGAAGATAAAGTTATATTTGCAGGTTATTTGAATGAAAAAGAACTGTTCGCTATCTATAAAGCTAGCGATGTAGTAGTTTTACCTTCGAAGTTAGAAGGATTTGGGCTAACCGTATGTGAGGGATGGAGATACAGGAAACCCGTAGTTGTAAGTACTGGTGCTGGAGTTTCAGAGTTAATCTTAGACGGGGTAAACGGTTATAAATTTGACGCAGGAGATGTATTGAGCCTTTCTGATGCTATTAAAAAGGCTCTTTCTGCAAAAAAAGAAATTGGCGAACTTGGATTTGAGACAATGCTACAATGGTGCAGTTTAAAGGCTAGTAGTGAAAGATTAATGGAAATAATTGAGGATGCTTACAAAATATATCAAAAGGCTCCTAAACCATAAAAATTAAAATTTTACAAAACCCAATAAAGGTTGATAGGGGCGAAAGTCCACTTCAGCAAGCTGTAAACAGCCTCCTTATAGAAATTTTTAAGCCTTCTGCACATTATCTTTGCAGACATATGATGCCAATAAAGTCTCGCAGACCTCTATCTGGGGAATCCGCAATGTCTAGAATAAGGCCAGCACTTCAATCGAGCCAAATCAGCAATAGCGGAGCTCTGTCTGTGGAACGCAAGCTAGACGCCCGGGGATGATCGTGCCAATATGGTGAAATACTTTGCAAACATTTCTCATGTGAAAGCGTAGCTGTGAACATGAAAGCCATGACCTTGCGGCCAGGGTTGTTCACTCAAAGTCATGCAAGAATCTATATAAACTACGATTACAGTATTGGTTTTTATAATGATCGATCATGCATTTTTGAGCAATGGTTATGGTTCTGCGCTTATTTCAAAAGATCTAAATGTTGATTGGCTTGCTGTACCGCGGTTCGACTCTTCACCTCTTTTTTGCAATCTGCTCGATGAAAGCAAAGGCTGCACATCAACTATAAAATTTGACACTGAGGTAGCTTTTGAAAGAAGCTACATAAACGATTCTATTTTGCTAAGAACCAATGTAATAAAAAACAAAGAAAAAATAGCTTCTGTAATCGACTTTATGCCCTTGGCTGAAAGCGCTCTAATGAGGATTATAAGTTCAAATGATTCATTTGAAGTTTATGTTAAACCATCTTTTAACTATTGTATGATTGTGCCAGCTGTTTACAAAGAAGCTCAAGGAGCTATTTTTAAAGATCCTAACGGAAAACAGGCATTAGAGTTTAAGTACGTTTGGAATTCTAAAGTTGAAGAAAAAACAAGCTATTCATGGAAGTTTTATCCAGGAAAAGGTTATCTGTTATTTCTTTACTCAGCCGATGTAGGTTATGGGCTTTTTAGCAAGAAGAGCAAAGTCTATTCGATTCCATCAGAGGCAATGCCAGCTGCTGTAAGCTATTGGAAATCTTTACTTGGAAATACAAACATCAATCCCCCAGCTTGGGCAACCCGTGTTTTTTATTCATCTATTTTAGTTATTTTGGGTTTAATGTACAAACCATCAGGAGCGCTGATATCTTCTCCCACAACTTCTCTTCCTGAAATAATCGGAAGTGTCCGCAATTGGGATTACAGATATGCTTGGGTAAGGGATTCGAGCTTGGCCGCAGAAACATTAATCAAGATAGGATATGTGATAAAGGGAAGGGAGATACTTAACTTTCTGATAAACGTTTTAGATCCTTCTATGAAGCCTTTTAATCATACGCTTTTTACTGTAGATGGTGGGCCACCGCCATCTGAATACACAGCAGACTGGCTTAGCGGATATAATAATTCAAGACCGGTAAGAATAGGAAACGCTGCCCATCTTCAGATACAGCTAGATATTGAAGGTGAATTTATGAACGCTTTATCAACCTATTATAAATTTACTAAAGATAAAATCTATTTAAAAAACGTATGGTGGGCAGTAAAATCTATATCAAAATACATAATAAAAAACTATAATAAAAGGGATTCAGGTATATGGGAAGAAAGAGATCTTCCAAAACACTACACACACAGTAAAGTTAATATGTGGAACGCTTTGGTTAAAGCGGCAGAGCTTGCAAAAGAACTTAACAGAAGCACCGAGGCCGATGAGTGGAAGCTTAAAGCAGATCAAATAAAAGATTATATATTGAAAAATGCTTGGAACGAAGATGTTGGCTCATTTGTAAGATTTTTTGGATCTAAGGATATAGATGCCAGCCTTCTGGTTATGCCTATTTACGGTTTAATTGGAATTGATGATGACAGGTTTTTACAAACGTTCAAGAAGATTGAAAAAGAACTGGTTAAGGATCATTTAGTTTTTAGATACAAGAAAGACTTTCTTGGAAGCGTCGAATATCCTTTTGGATTGGCTAGCTACTGGATCGCTAAAATCAAGCTCATGCAAGGCGATTATAAAGAGGCAGAGAAATATATTAGAAAATTAGTTTACTGCGCTAACGATCTAGGTCTCTTGGGTGAGCATATAGATCCAGTGAAATGTGAACCAAGAGGCAATTATCCGCATGTCTTTTCGCATATAGCTGTTTTGATGGGAATATACGAGCTTTCATCAGAAAGAAAATAAATCAAAACATTTATTAAAAATTGAATAGTTTGTTTGTTTATGAAGTTTTTAGGAATTTCTGGTACTCCTAAGCTTGATTCTCTGAACAGCATGCTACTCTATAATGCTTTTGAACTTCTTAATAGGGAGCATCAATGGGAAGTAGTTTCTGTAGCTAACATTCCAATTTTTGAACAAACAGAAGAAGCAGATTCAGTGCAAAAACTAAGAAAAAAAGTTAAAGAATCGGACATTGTTGTTATATCCACACCGGAACACAACCACAGTTATTCTGCTTCTTTAAAAAACGCTATAGATTGGTTATCTGTACCGTTGGATGAAAATCCTTTTCGTTGGAAGGTTGTAGCTACGATGTCAGCTACCACAGGATCATTAGGTGGACCTAGAGCTCAGGAACATCTCTGGGTTGTCCTTAAATCGTTGGGGGCAATTTTAGTGCCCGGCCCTGAAGTATTTTTAGTTAATGCAGACAAAAAGTTTATTGAAGGAAAGTTAACAGATGAAATTGCAAAAAAATTCATTACAGAACTTTTGAATAACTCTATAATTCTTGCTAATGCCATCAAATGTGGCTTAAATCAAAAATCTTGAACTACTTTTATTTTAAAGTATTTTACGCAAAAATAAAATTAATCTTTTAAATTGTAAAGATTTTTTACAATTCCTGTAAATATCGTTTGTTCTTTAAACCTAAACAGTTCAAAATTTTTATATTATGGTTTTTTAATTTTTTATCGTGGAGGAAAGGTCACCGTTAAAGATAGCAGCAACAAGAGGTTATGTCACGCTTATAAAAGGGCATCCTGGTACAGGTAAAACTCTTTTTTCTTTATCTGCCGGTGCCTATTTTGGAAAGATAAAATACATATCTTATTCAGAACCAGAAAGTTATATAAAAGAAAAGCTAAAAAATACGACTAATAAAAATGTTGAGCTTAAATTCTTAAACGTGATGGGTAATGCCGAAGTAGTTATTTCTGAAATCTTGGACGGTCTTAAATCGGGGTACTTAGTCATAATAGATTCTATCAATGGAATGCTAGAAAACTTTAAAGAAAAAAGGCCCATAGAACAGATCCTTTATGGTTCTTCTAAAACCAAAAATGGCGCTATTATGATGATATATGAAGGTGAATCTGAAAGCGAAGCCGATTACATTTCAGATGCAATTTTAAACTTTGGATATACAGAAATAAAAGGAAGAAAAATAAGGAGCATTAAAGTAATAAAAGATAGAAACTTTCCTGTCAGAGAAGCGCCTTTTCTTTTTACAATAGTAAACAATAAAATCAAAATTTTAAATAGATCATTGAAATTTAAATTGGACAACCTTAATGCTATTAAAAGGGTGGATATGCCCGAATCTCCCTATAAGATGCTTGAAGAATCAGATATTCTTGTAAAAGTTTCTAAAGAAGTCCATAACGACCTGATAAGGCTCATGAAAGTATTTTTTGCGACGTTTTTCAAGAAAAAAGGTATGAAAGTGTTATTAGAGCTTTCTGATGAAGAAAAAGAAGATTATGTTAAATACACTATTGTAACCCTGGCTGGAGAAAATTTTATTCCTATTTTGTTAAAAAAACCTTATTTAAAAAGCTATGAAGAAGCTAAAAACTACCTAACACAGCTCGAAAAATATCTGGCCAATCAAGATTTAGGGGTGTTAATATCCGATACTTTATCGGAAGAGGGTTTAGCAAGTTCAGAAGCCTCATTGTATAGCAAATTTTTACAAGAAAAGAACTGGATTCTTAAGAAACATTTAATAAAAAAACTGACATTCTCTTATGAAAATCACGTTTCAACGGCATTTCAGGAAAAGTACTCTGACGCTATAAAGAGTTTGACGGATTTTTATGGAACTCTGGTATGGATTTCTGAAAAGCCATTGGGCAACGCTTACGCTATAGAAGTAAACAACACACGAGGAATTGTTTTAAAAAATCATAAACTTGTATGATGCTTTGAACAGAAGGATAAAAGTTCTTTCTTTGCTTTTTTTTCTCTCGTTTCTATCCCAGATGCCCCTTTCATTAATAAGGTTCTACGCTCCGATTTTTGCTTTAAAAATTGGGGCTACAGGTCTTATACTCGGCCTGATGGGATTTTCTTATGGGGCAGTGTATATATTTTCAGCATATATAATCGGCAAAAGATCTGAAAGTATAGGTTATACAAGTTCTTTAGAACTCGGTCTAATTTTTTATGCGTTAATAATTTTACTGTATATATTTATTAAGATTCCTTATTTGCTGATACTGATAAGAGCATTAGAGGCGCTGTCTATGGGTTTTGTTTGGCCTTCTTTAGAAGCATCGTCAAAATTTTTTGATAATAAAAAAGCATCTACAGCAGTGTATACAATAGGCTGGTCTTTTGCTTCTACAATAGCGCCATATTTAGCTTCATCATTTACTTCAATTTTTGTTTTACCTTTTATAATAGCATCGACTTTTTCCCTAGCTGGAGGAATTTTAGCTTCATATTTCCAACCTCTAAAGTATGAAGAAACAAAAGTTTTATCAAAAATAGATTTAAGTAAAGAAATTATATTTCCAATTTTCTTTTATGGTTTTTCGGTTTCAATCATTTATGCGTTTTATTCAGCATTTGCCGAAACTGCGTTTGGTATAAAGGGTTCAGGAATAATAATGTCAATTTCAAGCATTTTTATAGTAATAGCTTTCCTCTCAGCCCCTTTGTTTAAGGATGACCCAAAATTTGGAATAACATTAGGACTGGGGCTTCAGGTCTTTTATGTGGTTCTTTTTGTCTATAAAGAGTTTTTTCTGCAGCTTGTTTCACTTTCTTTAATTTTTTACGGTGCCGGGATTCTATATTTTTATGTTCTTTATAAAATTATGCTTACAGAAACCAAAGGTCTTGGCATAAGAACAGGAATGTTTGAATCAAGCATAGGTGCTGGATATACTTTGGGGCCTTTAATATGCGGCCTTGCTTCTTTGCATGGATTAGATTATGTATGGCTAGTAGCCTTTATTTCAGCTATAGTTTTTTTCATTTTTTGGATTATAATGGAATTATTACCGTCAAAACGCACTTATAAGCAATAAAAAATAATTGAATGATAAAAAATAAAAAATGTTAGGAATGACTGTATTCAGGACAAGTATGTAAAAAATTTATAATCTGGTCAAGTTAAATTTTTCCGTTGGTAAATGTTACTCAGTGATACTTTAAGCAGAAATTATATAAAATTAGATCCAGAAAGGGATAAAGAAGTTAAAATTTATGTATGTGGGGTTACTGTTTACGACTACAGTCACGTAGGTCACGCTCGAGTTTTTATAGTCTTTGATGTATTAAGGAGATTACTGCAAAAGAAAGGATTTAAGGTAACTTATGTTCAGAATTTTACAGATATAGACGATAAAATCATAAATAGAGCCAAAGAATTGGGCACAAGTTATAAAGATGTTTCTGAAAGGTTTATCAAATCATACCTAGAAGATTCTGATGCCTTAAACCTTCTGAGAGCAGACCTTTACCCAAGAGCAACAGAATACATCCGAGATATGGAAGAGTTTATAAAAGGACTGATCAATAAGGGTCACGCATATGTTTCTAGTGATGGAGTTTATTATGACGTTAATTCATTTAAAGACTACGGTAAACTTTCAAAGATAAAAAAAGAAGAACTTATAGCGGGAGCAAGGATAGAAGCCAACGAGAATAAAAAAAACCCTTTGGATTTTGCTTTGTGGAAAAAATATGATGAAGAACCATATTTTGAAACAGTATTTGGAAAGGGAAGACCGGGTTGGCATATAGAATGTTCCACCATGATTCGTAAAAACTTGGGCGAGACGATCGATATTCATGGTGGTGGAGAAGATCTAATTTTTCCACATCATGAGAACGAAATAGCTCAAAGTGAAGGATTAAGCGGTAAACCATTGGCTAAGATATGGATGCACGTTGGCTTAGTTAAGTTTGGAAAAGAAAAGATGAGTAAAAGTCTTCACAACGTTGTATATATAAGAGATTTTTTGAAAAAATATGGACCAAATACTTTGAGAGTTTTTTCGCTCAGTTCCCATTATAGGGCTCAGTTGGAATTCAATGAAGAAAAAATAAAAGAAGCTGTTGAAAGCTGGAAATCGATAGAAGACGCTGAATATAGCTTAATACAGACTTTCGACATAAGCTCTGAGGTGGATATAACTGATATAAAAAGAGAAGTAGAACTTGCATTTAAAGATCTAGAAAATGACTTGGACACGCCATCAGCTTTAAACCATATGTTAAGGGCGTCAAAGATCATAAACAAACTTTGGGCATCTTTAAAGATTTCAGCAGAAGTTTCATATAAGCTAAAGGCTTTTCAAGATCTTTTTGAGGTATTCGGGTTTAAACTCGCGGAAACTTCATCTAAAGATAGAGAAATGATACAAGAATTGATTATAAAAAGAAATAAATTAAGGCAAGAGAAAGATTTTAAAAATGCTGATGCTATAAGAAAAACTTTGTTAGATTATAAAGTGAAGCTTATCGATACGCCTTTAGGAACGTTTTGGAGAAAAGTTGAAGTTTTATGAAAAATTTTTAACGACAGTTCTTAAAAAGTAAGAATTTTAAAACAAAAAGTACAAAGTTTTTGACCCAATTTATTAAATATTTTTTAGCCAAAAAATATTGCAATGGACTTAAGGGAAAAAGGATGGGAACTATTAATTCAATCTTTACAAAAATACGGTGGAGATACAGTTAAACAGGTTATACTTTGGCATCTTGAACACGTTTTTTATATTAACCAATCAAACTATTTAGATAATCCTGAAAAGCTGGTCAGCGCTCTTTATTCAATATACGGAAACGCCTTCATGATAATTGAGAAAGACTTTTGCTATTCACTGAAAGGAATGGGAATTATGTGCGATACAGGAATTTTAAGCGCGTTAATGTCTTTAAAGTATAAACTGTAATTAAACTTTTGTACAACAGTATATTTTATATGCAATAAAAGATACGCTTATATTTCCTCTATTGTATGGATTGTCGTGATATATAATGAAAGTACTAGTTTGTGATCCGATAGATGAAGAAGGTATAAACATGCTTAAAGAAAAAGGGTTTGTTGTAGATTATAAACCAAGTATAACGGCTCAAGAACTTAAAAGTGTAGTTTCAGATTACGATGCTTTGTTGGTAAGGAGCAGGACTAAAGTTACAAAAGAAATAATCGAAGCTGGTAAAAATCTTAAGGCTATAGGCAGAGCTGGCGTAGGCCTTGACAATATAGATTTAGAAGCCGCTAAGGCAAAAGGTATAAAGGTAGTAAATGTGCCTGAGTCTTTAACTCAGTCAGTAGTAGAGTTAGTGATCGGATTTATGATAGCATTAAGCAGGTACATGTGCAGAGCGGATAAAACTATGAAAGAAGGTAAATGGTTAAAAACTGAATTTCTTGGTCATGAGCTAAAAGGTAAAACTCTTGGCGTTGTTGGATTTGGGAGAATCGGTAAAGGTGTAGCTAAGGTCGCTCAAACTCTGGGCATGAAGATATTGGTTTACGATGTAATTTCTGTAGACCAAAAAACTCTCATGGAATATGATGCAAAACAAGCAAGTTTAGAAGAAGTTTTAAAGGGTTCTGACTTTATTACGATTCACGTACCAGGTGGTCCACAAACTTATCACCTTATAGATTTGCCAAAGCTTAAATTGATGAAGCCCAACGCTTTCATTATAAACACTTCTAGAGGTAATGTTATAAAAGAGGAAGATTTAGTATACGCGTTAAAGAATAAATTGATAGCAGGAGCAGCTTTGGATGTATTTGAAGTTGAACCACCGACCAATAAAGAACTTTTAAGCTTAGATAATGTCATATTAACGCCCCACATAGGCGGGGAAACAGTCGAAGCACAACGCTTGGCCGCAACTCTTACCGTATCTAGGTTAATAGAGGCGTTAGGGCAATGAAAAACATGTATGATTATATAAATGAAACATGGAACAAATATTATAAAGAAAAGCCAGAAGAATACAAACAATACCTGATAAAGTGGAGAAGCGAACCAAGAATTTTCAGAATAGAAAAACCAACTAGATTAGACAGAGCAAGATCTTTGGGCTATAAAGAAAAACAAGGCTACATAGTTGTAAGAGTTAGGGTCAGCAAGGGCGGAATGAAGATTCAAAGACCATCTTCCGGAAGAAGACAGAAGCATGCAGGATCAAAGCTTATCTCAGGGCAAAAATCTAAAGAAGAAATTGCTTTGGAAAGGGCACAAAAGGAATATGTCAATTTGAGGCCGCTCGGTTTGTATTACTTGGGGGAAGATGGTAAATACGTATGGTATGAAATAATTTTTTATGATCCAGCTATCGTTAAAAATTGACAGACGAAGAAAGGATCAAAAGGCTAATAAAAGATATTTATATGTCGAAAATTACTGGTGCTGAATTTTCGTTAAAAAATGAAGATAAAGATCTTCTATTAAAAAATAAATTAATAGATAATTATGGCAATTTAACAAATGAAGGACGTGAAAAAATAAAAGTTGTCTTGGCTGGAGGAGTTTTTGACATAATCCATCCGGGGCACGTTTATTTTTTAAAAAAAGCTAAAGAACTGGGAGACGTTCTTGTAGTTGTTGTAGCAAGAGATGTTAATGTTGTAAGGTTTAAGGGAGTTAAGCCTATGCATTCTGAAAACCTTCGTGCAGAACTTGTAGGGGCTATAAGATATGTAGATGTGTCAATACTAGGCGATGAAAAAGACCTTATGAAAACGGTAGAAAGGGTTAAACCAGACATAGTTGCGCTCGGCTATGATCAGGTTCATGATGAAAAATGGATAAATTCAGAAGCTAAAAAAAGAGGTATAATGCTACAGATTGTGCGTTTAGATTCTCCTTATCCTAACATAAAAAGCAGAAATATAAAGAATGATCCCAGGTTCGGATGGTTTTAATATTAATGGGTTAAGGGGGCGAAAGCCCCCATCAGCGAGCTTTGGATAGCCCCCTTATAGAAACGTTTTTTAAAGCCTTCAACGCACGATCTTTACAGGCATAAACTGCCCTGAAGCCATGCAGACCTTGGTCGGTAAATACGCAATGCCTAGAACAAGGCCAGCACTCAGATCGAGTAAAAAAGCAATAAGGGGCTTTGTCTGTGTGACGCAGGCGAGATGCAAGATTGTTGAGCCTCTACAAGCAGCATGATGAAGTATTCCTCATGTAAAAGCAAGCGCGGCGATGAACAGAAAAGCCCTGACCTTTCGGTCAGGGTTAGTTCACTTCTTAAATACATTATCATAATTTTGAAGAAAAAACTAAAACTGAAAGTAGAACTCAAGCAATCTTACAAAGAATTTATAAACGTTCAGGTTTAAATTTAATTCATGAAACAAGTAAAGATAAGGTGGTTAGGCCATGCAGCATTTGAAGTACAAAGTCAGGATATTGATATATTAATAGATCCCTGGCTTACAAACCCTCTTTCTCCAGTCAGGCCAGAAGAAGTTAAGCCTGATTATATCGTTGTAACGCATGACCATAATGATCATCTTGGTGAAGCCATAGAAATATCAAAAAGGACAGGCGCTCCCATAATAAGCGTTTATGAACTCGCTAATTATATAAACGAAAAAGGGGGAAAATCCATAGGGATGAACATAGGCGGCCCTGCAGTTTTAAAAAACGATCTATATGTATACCTTACGCAAGCTTTTCATAGCTCTACACATGGCTCTCCTACGGGAGCAATAATTTACATAAACGGCTTAAGTATCTATCATGCAGGTGATACAGGGTTGTTTGGAGATATGAAACTAATTGGGGAAGTTTACAGTCCAGATGTAGCCCTTCTTCCTATTGGAGGTTTCTTTACAATGAACCCTGAACAAGCGGCAGTAGCTGTCCAGTTAATTTCACCCAGATATGCTATACCAATGCATTACAACACTTTTGACGTAATAAAGCAGGATCCTTATATTTTTTCCGAAAAAGTAAAGAAACTTCGGCCTTCTACTGAAGTTTTAATATTAAAACCCGGTGAGTCAAGGGATTTAAGTTGACTGAACTTTTATATCTTCAAGATAGCTACATAAAAGATTTTACAGCAAAAGTTCTAGAAGATTTTGGGGATTCTGTAGTTCTTGACAGAACTGCCTTTTACCCAGGTGGGGGTGGACAGCCTAATGATGAGGGCTGGTTTCTTCTAGATAACTTGACAAAATATGAAGTAAAAAAAGTAGAAAAAAGAGAAGACGTTGTGTTACATTATATAATTAAAGAAAAATCTTTGAACATTGCAGGAAAAAGTATCAAAGGTCTACTGGACTGGGATAAGAGATACACGTACATGAGATATCATACAGCTATACACCTGCTGGATGCTTTGATGAGAAAAAATTTTGGTAAAGCATTCCTGACGGGCGGGCAGATATACGCTGATAAAGCGAGAGTTGACGTTGATTATCCGGATTTGAACAAAAACATGATGCCGCAAATTGAATACATGGTAAACAGTGAAATAAAAAACGGTCGAGACGTGATTATAAAATTTTTATCCAAAAAAGAGGCAGAAAGCATTCCTGATATAGCAAGAACCAAGCCAGGACAGGAGCTTCTTAAAAAGCTTGAAACTGTCAGAGTTGTAGAAATTGCTGGTTTAGACGTTCAGATGGATGGGGGAACCCATGTTAGAAACATAAAAGAAATAGGAGGCATAAAGATAACTAATTTTGAAAACAAAGGTTCACATAACAAGAGGATAGAATTTGTTCTTACGTAATACTACCATTATTTTTTCACATTATGTCATATGAATTTAACCTAACATTTTTTAAGACGTTATGAGCAATAAATCGCATTGAAAATAAGAGATCTTTCAATCGGAAGCGCAAGAGTTAAGGTAGAGGGAAAAGTAGTAAATAAATCTGAACCTAAAACAGTAAAATTGTGGGATGGTAGAAATGCAAACGTAGCAGACGCCCTTTTAGAAGATGGAAGCGGAAGCATAATACTAAGTTTATGGAATGAGCAGATAGAAATGGTAGACATAGGCGATAAAGTACAGATCGTCAACGGCTACGTAAGCAACTTTAAAAAAGAAAAAAGACTTAATCTTGGGCGGTACGGTAAGATAATAAAAGTTTAAAACTTTAGAAGAATCTTACCTATGTGATTTCTTTTTTCCATTCTTATCTGAGCCTTATCGACGTCATCAATCGGAAAAACGCTATCTATGAGAGGTTTAATCCTTCCTTGTGAAACTAAATTTAAAAGATCCAGAAGGTCCTTCCGTGTTCCAAGATAAACGCCAATCATATCTATATTGTTTGCATAAAGTAGTCGCAGATTCATCTGCATTTCTGACCCGGTAGTCATAGCCATGTTAATTATTTTACCTCCTTTTCTTACCAGTTTTAAAGCCGTGGATGTATAAACTCCGCCAAGGGCGTCAAAAACGGCGTCTACGCCATAATTATCAGTTAGCTTTAACACGTTTTCTGATAGCTTGTCATCCGGTTTTATTACTTCATCAGCTCCTAGTTTTTTAAGTATTTCAGCTTTCCATTCATAAGATGTAGTAGTTATTACTTTCATGCCAGTAGCTTTAGCTGTTTGAAGTGCTGCTACACCTGCTCCTCCGCTACCGCCTAAGATTAAGACAACTGAGCCGGGTTCTAATTTTGCTCTTTTTATTAATCCATGATATGCTGTTGTATAAGCAACTGGCAAAGCAGCAGCATATTCTAGTGACACGTTTTCGGGTAATTTAAGAACGTTTTTTGCTGGAACGTTTACGAAATCAGCGAAAAATCCATCTTCATGCACTCCATAAATACCTCTATAAAAGCAGCTGTTCTCATAGCCATTCAAACAGTTTTTACAAAAACCGCAGAATTTCATCGGATATAAAATTACTTTATCGCCCTTTTTGAAAATGCTATCTGATGGGTCTTCTACATAACCTGAAAGATCAGAACCAAAGACTCTTGGAAAAGGTTGTCCGGGCAGATCCATTCTCCCCCATATATCTACATGGTTTACAGAACCGAAAGCAGCTTTTACTAATACCCTACCGGGTTCGCTTTTTGGAACCTCTTTTTCTATTTTTTTTATGACTTCAGTTCCTCCTGGTTTTTCATATACGAATTCTTTCATATTTATCACTTAAAAACTTATGGAATTATTATAATTTAAATATACCTAATATAAAAAGTTAAGCGATGAAATATTCGGTTCCGGCTAGGTTATTAGAGCTTGAAGAATCTGCTACTTTAAAGGCTTCTGAAAAAGCTAACGAAATGATTTCAAAAGGAATAAAAGTGTTCAAGCTAGATGTTGGCGAGCCTGATTTTCAAACTCCTAAAAAGATAATCGAGGCCGCTTATAACGCTATGTTAAAAGGGTTTACTCATTACGCTCCATCATCCGGTATTCCTCAGCTAAGGCAGGCTATAGCTGAAAGGTATTCAGTAACTCAGTCAAACGTAATGGTTACTCCAGGCTCTAAGCAAGGAATATTTTATGCGCTGTACTCAATAATAAATCCTGGAGAAGAAGTTTTAATACTCAACCCTTCTTGGTCAAGCTATAAACAGATAATTAAGCTATCAGGAGGTGTGCCTGTAGAGATAGATACCGATGAAAGCTTTACCCCAGATATAGACCTTATAAAAAAGAAAATATCTAAAAAAACTAAGGCAATAATAGTCAATTCCCCAAACAATCCTACAGGCGCTGTTTACGGAGATAAAACTGTAAAAGACCTCTCTCAGCTGGCTATAGAAAACGGGTTATTCATTATAAGCGACGAAATATACGACAGGCTTGTTTATGAGGGCGAGTTTGTTTCATTTAGGAAATACATGAAATACGAAGACGGTTTGATTTTAATTAACGGATTTAGCAAAGCCTATGCGATGACAGGCTGGAGACTTGGGTACATAATAGCATCTCCAGAAATAATTAAACAGATGGCCAAACTGCAGGGACACACTGCAACATCTCCTACAACGTTTGCGCAAGTAGCCGCAGTAACTGCACTTAAAGAATGCGAAGAAGATGTTAGGTCTATGGTTAACGAATTTGCTGAAAGAAGAAAAATAATAATAGAGATGCTTGATAAAAAAGGGTTAAAATATGTTAGGCCTCAAGGCGCATTTTACTTTTTTGTAGATTTAGGGAATTATATAAAAAATGTAGACCCTGCCGAGTACCTCTTAGAAAAAGCAAAGGTAAGCGTCACAAGTGGCCTAGGCTTTGGCGATGATTATTCATCATATGTAAGAATTTCCTACGCAACATCCAGAGAAACTATTATTTCTGGTATTGCAAATATATTTAATGCAATTGGAATTTAACTTTGTTGCAACTACATACAGGAATTCAAGACATGAGCTTGAACATGAGTTAAAAGCGCTTTTGAAAGATTTTGAGCCAATTGTATTTTTTCCCTTAAAATTAAACAGCGTTTCTTACGGAAAGCTTAACGGAGATCCTATAAGGGCTTCGGAAATTCTGTGGAATTTAGCTTATTCAGATCCATGGAAAGTAAGGAGAACTCTCAGGTTTGTTCCTTTGGAAATCAATTGTAACGTTGAAACCATAGAATTAAAGAAAAAGGCAAAAGAAATAGCGGAAAAGATACCGGCAGGTTCAAGTTACAAAATAGAGGCCGAGCTCAGATTTTCCGACCTAAATCAAAATGAACTCATTGAAATTATAGCTGAAGAAATAAAAAGAAAAGTAAATTTGGAAAAGCCTGAATACATAGTTGAAGTTCAGATTATAAATAAAAGTTGCGGAATGGCCTTGCTAAAGGAAAACATGATTTTTAAGAGTCTTGAAGCTAAGCTTGCAGGCAGCAATTTTCCTTAATTATTTTTAAATAAAAACGCTAAAGTGTTTTTATATTGCCATTTATAATCAATTTTTGAATGTCTGAGGAAGATCGCGCTTTCGACGAGTTAACCGAGAATTTAGATTATTACACCAGAACAGAAAAGGGAAAACAACAGCTTCTGGAAGAACATAAAAAACGGGAAAAAAGGTTCATCGAAGAGCTACTGAAGTATTACAAACCTCAGAGAGATGTGATATGGATGAGCTCATACTGTAAAAATTGCATATATTTTGTAAAAAAGAGTAACGCTATAGCTAAATGCGAGTATAACGACAGCAAACTTGTTAAACCGTTTTATGGCACTGCTGTATGGAAAATAGTAAAAGACCTTGTAAGTGGGAGATCTTCTTTTGAAGTAGAGGAAATAAGATGGGATCAGAAATGGATAGATGTAGCGAACGAAGAGATAGAAAATGCTATGCTTAAAATAAACGAAGGCAAACCTTATAGTTGTTATGTACCGAAAAGATCGTCTGAAGCTTAAAAAAGTTTAAGTTTTAAGCTTATAAATAAGAAAAGCATACTTTTAAATAATAAGCTAATGTTTTGGAAAAAAAAGACAGAAAATAAGCAGGAAAACGAGGAAAAAGAACCAGAATATACTGTACAGTTTGTAGATCTAAAAAAGATAGAAACTTTAGGAAACGTTTTTGTAGGCATAGCTGTTGATGAGCACGGGAATTATGTTTACTATGTTTTGGAGCCTACGTTAAATCATGCTGAAATAAAGCTATTAGAAGACATTAAAAAATACTTGTTTGAGAAAGTTTCTTTCAATATAAACGAACCTCTAGAACAGATATGGGAGAGGATGAAAAGGCTCATCGATAACAGGCTTAAAGAACTAAAAATGATTGATAAAAGTGAAAAAGTTTACTATTACATAAAACGCGATTTGTTAGGTTATGGGAAGATAGACGTTATGCTTCATGATGAAGAAATAGAAGATATCTCCTGCAATGGTCCAAACATTCCTGTTTACGTGTGGCATCGTTTTTACGAAAGCCTTCCGAGCAACGTTACCTTTACCAGTAAAGATGAGCTTGATTCATTCGTATTAAAACTTGCTTATAAAAGCGGAAGAACATTAAGCTTTTCTAATCCCATGGTTGATGCAACTCTTCCCGAGGGGCACAGAATACAGATAACATTAGGAGGAGAAGTGACAGGTAGAGGGACAAATTTTACAATAAGGAAGTTCAGGACTGATCCTATAACAATCATAGACCTAATTAACTTTAAAACTTTAAATGCAAAGTTAGCAGCATATTTGTGGATAGCTATAGAGCATAATATGTCCTTACTATTAGCAGGTGGCACAGCGAGCGGAAAAACGACTACGCTTAACGCATTGACCATTTTTATACCAATAAATTATAAAGTGATTACTATTGAGGATACAAGAGAACTTAACCTTTATCGTCAGAACTGGATATCATCTGTTTCGAGAGATGTACAGACCGACTTTGTAAAAAACATAAGTTTGTTTGACCTTTTAAAAGAAGCGCTAAGACAAAGACCTGATGTAATTATAGTAGGAGAAGTCAGGGGAGAAGAGGCTTATACTTTACTGCAGGCTATAGCTACAGGCCATGGTGGCTTATCATCGATACACGCTGAAACAATAGAAGCCGTAATAGAAAGACTTTCTACTAGACCCATGAACATACCTAAGGATTTTATTGCGAGCACTTTAAACATGATAGGGTTACAGCTTAGGTTAAGTGTCGAAAAAAAGGTAACCAGAAGAATGATCGAGCTGGCAGAGGTAGTTGGTTATGATAGCAACACAGGGAAAGTTCTGTTAAAGGATTCATTTAAATGGGATCCGGCGACAGATGAAATAAAATATACTGGTGAAAGCAGGATTGCAGAATTGCTAGAACAAAGGTACGGTATAAGCAGACAAGATTTTGAAAAAGAGCTTCATAGAAGAGAAATTTACCTTAAATGGCTAGCCATTAAAGGAATAAGAAAAATTGACAATTTATTGGAAATGATAAACAACTACAGAAAATCTCCAGAAGAAAGCTACTATCTGGCGCTTAACGAGCTTGGTTCATTTACTAAAACAGAAAATCAGCTAGTTTAATATAGCAGTTATTTTACCTATGCCTCTAGCTTTACCTTCTCTGAAAACAAAAGTGTCCCCTTCATTTATAACGATGGGTCTATACTTTAGCTGAAAAACTACACTTCCAAATTCACCTGTTTTGAGAAACGGAGGTTGCGAACTTATTATTTTAGCCACCTCCTTTATAGTATTTAACTGTATAACTGGCTCGTACCCTATTTTAATCAATGTTGGGTGATGCAAAACTCTTATGTCAGCCTTAAACCTCCAGACAGCTTTTACTGATCTTAGATCGCTAGTGAGTATCATTCCGCTTTTAATTTCTTCCGGCGAAATCCGGTTTAGAGCTATAGTAACATACTCCCCAGCATAAGCCGAATTAACAGGTACGCGGTTTTTATAGATAGAAGACGTGTTTATTTTTTTAAATGAACCATCAGCCATAGGTCCTATAAATAGTTCTTCGTTTTCTTTTAAGATACCTGTGTTTATCAATCCGCTTATAACGGTTCCTACACCAGCAACTCTAAATATATCGTCTATATAAAGCATGAAATTTTCGCTTCTTCTTTCTTCCCAGTTTATTCTTTTTGGTAAGAAGTTCATGAACTTTTTTAAAAGATCAAGTCCTTCCCCGGTTTTGTTAGATACTATAAATATAGGAACTATCCTTCCGTTAGCTATATTTTTAGACGCTACAATTAAATCAGATTCATCTTTTATCATAAAGGGTATCTTATCAATTCCTGGCATCTTCAGCATCTTTATGACTTCGTTTACGCTCATTTCCGCTACCGGCTTTGGAGCCATATCAACTTTTGTAAACACTATTATGATCGGGATTTTTAGAGCTACAGAAATTCCAAGATGTTCTTTAAAAGTACCAATTGGCCCGCTACTTAAAGAAACAACTAACATATTATAATCTGGCAGATTACCCATTATTCCTTTAAGAGTAGTTTTAAAGTATTTTTCATGCCCAGCTAGATCAATGAGATATATGATTTTGTTGCTCTTTAGATAAATTTCTGATTCATTATAGTTCTGCAGTATGTCGTTTACAAGCCTTCCTTCTGAATCATAACCAATAATATGAACAGATACAGAAGAAGTTCTTCTCATCTTTATTTCATGTAAATATCTTGCAACCAGTGACATAGCATATCCGTTACCATTATCCAGCGTTGAGAAAGTTAGAACCCCTTTTAAAGTTGATTTGCCAGCATCCGCGTTTCCCAAAAGAGCCACAGAAACTTCTACTGGGGGATAATTTCTTATTCTTCTAACGTAGACTTCTGCTATTGCTCCTTTTTCGCCCATGACTGTTCTGATTATTTGCATGCTAGCTCCTGCTTTTTGAGCGATTATCTTTAGGTTATTTAAAGAATTACTTAGCTCTTGATCAGAAAGACCCACAGGTTGGCCATCGTCAGAAAGGCCAACAATATAAAAGGCTTCACCGTGTCCTTCATTTAACCTGTAAAGCATTTGTGCAGCCAGCCTTTCAGCTTTTTCTTCTGTTAGTCTCTCAAGTAGAAGTTTGTACTCAATGTTTCCTTCGTCACTTTCTTTATCCATTTTTTAATACGTTGTATTTTTATATAAATCCTTTAGTATTAAGGATTTTCTCCAACTTTCTTCAGCATATTTTCTTTGCTGTGGTTTTATTTCACCAACTACTTTAGCAGGGTTGCCCATGACCATGCTGTTTTCTGGTATAATCATATACTGAGGGACAAGACTCCCTGCTGCAATAAAGCTTCCTCTTCCTACGCGTGCATTTTCAAGTATGATAGAACCTGCGCCTATGACACTTCCTTCTTCTATTATTACTCCTTCCAGTATTGAACCTTTACCTATTGTTACTTTTTTGCCTATAATGCAGGCGCTTTCGTCTGGTTTTATCAGAACACCATCAAGAACGTTGCTGTATTCGCCAAGTTCTATCGTATTAGAATCGCCCCTTAAAACAGAATAAAACCATACGCTGGCGTTTTCTTTTATCCTTACGTCGCCTATTATCAAAGCTGTGCTAGAAACATAACTAGAAGAATGAATAAAAGGTTTTTTCCCTTCAAATTCTAGAACAGTCATAGATATTATTTATTAACTGGCATTAAATTAACATATCCAAAAATACTATAATTTTGGGGGAAACGCTTTGTTAGATGATGACGTCATTCAAAAACTCATTGGTAAATTCCAAGACAAAACCATAATTTATACAGGATGTAACGCTAAAAAAATCAATTACAGTTTTTGTTATAATGATGTTGTTATTTTTCCTTCTGATTTATCTCCAACAATTTTTGATGATAAAAACAAAGTTATAATTTATGGATTAAAGGAAGAAAAATCATTATTCAAAGAGGAAGCCATTCCACTTTATGACCCTAATTTTAAATATAGCTTGGTGATAGCAGAAAACAAATCAATTCTAATTAAAAAAATTTTAAAAAGCTCATTGAAGAAATCAATAAGACTTTTATCAGAGTTTTCTTCTTTAGGTTCTGTATCTTTTTACGCCTCTGTGGCAAGACTGATTGAACCGGCAGTGATAATTACAGGTACAAGTTTAAGCCCATCACATATTTTTAACCAGGTCGTCAAAGAAAATTCTGAAATATTAAAAGAGATTTTTGAGACCCTGCAGATTGACTCAAACATAGGTTCTATTTTAAGAAAAAGAGCTGAAACATTAGCTTTTCTTATGGATAAAAACCGTTCTAAAATTTTTTTAATGAAAATTCATCAGCTTATGGATAATAAAAGAGAATTAGAAGCTAGTGTGTATTTTTTTCACGAGCTTTCAAAATTGGAAGAAAAAGGGCTCAAAGCATTTTCGAAGGATTTTAAGTTTGGAGAAATACCCGATAAAAAGAAAAATGAAGCAGTTGAGTTAATTAAAAAGTTAACACAAAAGTTAAACGATTTCTAGTTTTTCTCTAAGCAAGCTTCCTCCTTCTTCTTCGTAAAGGCTTTCTAATTCCTGTCTTTTACGTGCAAGGTAATATTTTCCTTCAGATGTTCTGTATACTATTGCTGGCTTTACCTGACTGTGAAACGGCATGTTAAAAACAACAGAATAAGCGCCAACGTTCTTTATCATTATAAGCTTACCAGTTTCAGCTCCATCAAGCCTAGATTCTGGGCCAACCTGAAAAACATCCATAGAATCGCACAGTCTGCCAGCCACTATAGGTTTTTCTTCATTAGTTTCATTACCCCCAACTACTTCCAACGGATAAACCTGCTGAAGCAAAGCAATGTCCAGCAAATAGTGATAACCGGCGTCTAAATATATTATTTTTTTATTTCCATAATATTTAGAATTAACTATTTTTGAAACCATAACTGTCGACTCTGCGACTACATATCTACCAGATTCAACAACTAAAGCAAAAAAGTCACCGTTGACGTCAACCAGTTCATTTATTTTATCTATAACTGTTTTAACTATGTCATCTGGGGAAGGAACTTTTACTCCATAATTTACCGGCGTTCCTCCACCTATGTCTAGAAAATTAATCTTAAATTCTCTTTCTTTTTTAACCTTTAATATAAGCTGTTTGATCTTTTCCAGTGCTTGCAGATAAGCGTTAGGATCTTCAAGCTGGGAACCCAGATGAAAATGGAATCCCCCAAACTTAACGTTTGGTTCATCCAGCAATATTTTTACCATTTTATATGCTGATTCTGGGTTGGTTCCGTTAAGGGGGACCCCAAATTTGCTTACTTTCATAGCTGATCTTACCTCAGCTCTTACTTGAACCTCAGGGTTCACCCTTATGCTTATTTCAGGTGTTATGTTGAGCATTTTTCCAGCTTCGATTGCGTTGTACAGTCCTCTCATAGAACTTACAACAATTTTTCTGATTCCTTTAGACATGACGTTTCTGTATTCTTCTTCCATTTCAGTAACACTGGTGTAAATGACATTTTCCGGTTTTCCACCTGATTTTAAAAGAAAGTAAAGTTCTTCCGGGGAAGTTACGTCAAAATAGCTGTCCAACTTGCTAAGGTAATTTAAAATAAAAGGATTAAAGTTTGCTTTAACCGAATAAGCTATTAACGAAGGGCCTCTATAAATAGAATACGCTTGTTTTAACTTACTATAGTTTTTACCTATTTTTTGTTCATCAGTAAGATAATAAGGGGTTCCAACTTTTTCTGCAAGATAGTTTAAAAGTTGTTCATCATAAGTAGATTGTGTAAACGCTGTTTTCTCTTCTTTATAAAGAAGACTGATTTTTTCCATTTTATTATTTGTATTATCCTTTCCATTATCCCTTTTTAAACTTATCTGTATAAAATTTCAATCATTTGACAAAATTAAATTTTACAAGTTAAAAATAGTAAACAAAAATAAAAAGGTGTTTTCTAGCTTGCAGCAGAAACTGGCACGTAAATATACCTACCGCTTATACCACCTACTATTTTGAGGTACCCTTTTTCTCTGAGTTGTTCGAGGAAATCTTTTGCCACGCTAACTTTGACACCTGTTGATTTTGAAAGTTGATAAGGGGTTATAAACGGCATATCTTTGATTATTCTCATAACATCGCTATCGCTTAAAGTCATTATAAATTCTGATTTAGACTTGTTTCTTTCTTCCGCTTTATCTTTTTTCTTTTTCTCTAATAGTCCCTGTTTCCTAAGCTCTTCTCTCATCTGTTCTTTTTCTATAGCCGCAAGCGTCTTTTTCTTATTCCCTCCCATATATTTATTTCACTTTAATCGTATTAAAAACTTTTTCGAAATATCTTTTGATCTTTTAAATAAGCACTTGAAGAACTATTCTTTTTGTTGTAAAAGTGATGGTGAAACTTTTGCCCAACCTGTGACTGTAATGATGTTAGTTGCAATAATTATTAACGATGCAATAGTAACTATGTAATGCGCCATAGGCAGAGAGTAATACAAAGCCAAAGATGCTAGAACTGCTGGCGTTAATCCCTGAGCCATCATAACGTAATACGCTTTTTCGTACTTTTTATTCTTTGTAGAAAGCTTAACTGCTATATATCTAGAGCTGAGCAAGATTACCAGCAAAATTCCTAGATAAACGTAAGTTAAGAGCGAAAACAGCTTATCAATAAAAAACACAAGTCCTATAAAAAAGAAGAAGTATGTTCTTAAAAAGAACGTGATTTCTTTTTGAAACATTTTTATATAGTTTACTTGAAGATCTAAAATTTGTTCATTTGCATTTGCCCTAAAAAAGTTAAGAAACCTTTTGTTGTTCATCAGCACTATGCCAAAGGTTAATACTCCTAGGATAGCGCTACCGTTTATAAAAGACAGAAAAGCATATAGCGCAAGCGTATAGCCAATTGTTGCTATATAAAAGAATTCTTCCGTCCAGAAATGTCTTGCAAACTCTATCCATACAATGGCTGCGACGAACCCAATAACGATGCCTATACTAATCTGAGAAACTAAGGAACTTATTATGTTTTCAAAACCGTTTATGCTAAAAGGTATAGATTGCAAAAAAGAGTTTAAGCCAAATGTAAACAGAACGATTAAAATCACGCTGTTAAGGCTAGATTCAAGGGTGATGTTTGTGAAAAAATCTTCCGCTTTAAGGCTTTTTGCCAAATACGGCACGACGGCCGTTGTAGTCTCACCGCCTATTACTGTTGAAAGGAAAAATGAAGAATAATTACTCCAGCCAAATAAATATTTGAAGATGATGAAAGTCAGCAATATAGAGAGAGATACATAGATCAACGTTCTAGTAGCGGCGCTTCCACCTTCCTTTAAAAGATCGTCAATCATGAAACTCATTCCAAGTTCGAGCATTATCATGGCTAAAGTAAGCTGAGATAAGTAAGGAAGTATTTTTACGATTATTGAATATGGGAAAATTCCAAAGATAGGTCCAAAGAGAATACCTATAAGTATAAGGAAAATATACTCTGAGAAACCTGTTTTTCTGAAAAACATTTCACCAAAGAAACCTATGAATATTAAACCAGCGGTTATAAAAAAGATTGAAATATACGAAAGTGCATAACTCATACGATTAGTTTTTAAAAGTATTAGTATTTAAAATTTACAGATGTCATCTAACTTAGAGGAAGATCTTATAAAGAATTATAATGCGTGCGATAGATGTTTAAAACGATTTGTAAAGAAACCTGAGAAAACGCTTTTAAAAGAATCTGAGAAAAACAGAAAGAAATGCAAGCTTTGTGAAGGGCTGCTTAACGATGTTAGAATACAGAAATCTGTTTTTATGAAAATCAGCGCATATAAATGCAGAACTTTTAAGGTAGGAGTCAGCTTACCACAATCTTTGGAGAAACTTGAGAACGACATTGTTCTAAAATATGATATTGTAGATTATGTTACTCTTAGAAAAGCAGTTAAAGATAGGATCTCAAACTATCTAAAAAGAAAATTAGGCCTAAAAATAACCAATTCGCCGGATTTAAGTATAATCGTAGAAATAGGGAAACATAAAAATATGGTTTATGTTAATGAGAAAAGAGCAATTTACAGAATAAATTTTATCAAAAAGAGAGGGGCTAAAGTTTTTGCTGAAAAATGTGAAGAGTGTAACGGAAATGGCTGTGAAGCGTGCAGGTGGACGGGGAAGAAAAAAGATGGATCTTTCGAATCTTATCTTATATATGATTTACCCCAGAAGCTTAAGGCTTCACAGCCAAAAATTATATGGCCTATAAAAGACATGCCAGAATTAGAATTTTCTGGCAATGGGTTTCCACTTTATATGATATTTAAGAGCATAAAAGAAAGATCAAGCGCACCTTTAATTATCAGCTTTGATATAAACAAAGAAGTTAAAATAGTAAGCTTTTATGAAATTAAAGGGCATTTGGGTTTAAACAAGCCATTTTTACTTGAGGGAGATTTATGTATAAGATCTAGAACAGGATGCGGTGCAGCTAAAATTGAAAAACTATACAAACTTGAAAGGATAAATATTGTAGGTAAAAAAACGCCAAAAATATGGGTAAAAAATGTAAAAATAAGGAGAGTTTTTAAAAAGGACGATTATTGTTGCATTGATGGAGAGTTTGAAAGTGGAATAAACTTTTACAATCTCTTAGGCATCAGAGAAGGTATAAACGACAAATATATACTTAATAAGCCTTTTGAAAAAGATGAAATAGTAGCTTTTTTTCTGGATTTAAGGCGTGTAAATCTGCCTGATTAAAGTGTTTAACTGTCCTAAACATATGAACATCGCTTCTTCTGTTCTCACAGTTTTAACCTTTTGTCCTTCTATCATGTTAAGCCAAAAACCTGTGTTTTTATATTTGTCTTCTAGCATTTCTTCTAAGCCTCTTTTTGGAGAACCGAAAAATATTTCGAACCTTCTTTTATCTTTAAATTCTTTTTTCAAGTTTTCCCACTCGCGTGAAATAGGTTTTCCCTCTCTAGAGGTAAAAATTACAGATCCGTTAGATTGAAATGCTTTATCTAATGCTTGCTTTATGTTAAACAGCTTTATTATTTCGAAACCAGAGTACTCTGGAAAAGGGTGTTTTATTGCATAAATCTTTCCCTTCTCCTTGTAAAGCTTTATGGATATTATTTTTCCTTTTTCAATGTTCTCTTTAGATTTTAGTTCTACTGGTTCTTCTAATCCAGTTTCTACGTAAAACTTATCACCCTTTGTAATTACTAAACCAAACCTCAGTTCTTCGTTCTTCGTAGTAACATGGCTAGGAATGTTAAGCGGCGGTAACATGCCTACGTACTTAAAGTCTTCTTTTAACGGCATAGCGAATTTTCTAAGGTACGGTGGCGTTAATACATATCTAAGTAATGAATAAAACAGCTCTAAATCTTCATGTTTGCCATGAACATCATCATGATATATGTTGAGCTCCTCTACACCAAAAATTGCTGCGGCTCGAGCAACAAGTCCTGCTTTTTCTGTCTTACTCATGAGGCCAGTTCTTTCGCTAAGCACCGAATCCGGCACGTAAACAGATAACCTGATTTTTTGCATCAATTTAACGATACTTTCACCGTTTTAATTTTTAAGAACATGCTATAAAAAGATTTAAATTATAAATATTTTGATAAAAATAAAATGGACGAGTTAATAGAAAAGGCTCTTTTAGCAAGAAAGGCCTGGTACGAGCTTTCTAGAGCCCCCGATAGTCTTCGAAGAAAAGCGCTAGAATCAATGTCCCAGGCTTTAGTTGAAAACAAAGAAAAGATAATCGAGGCTAACCTTTTAGATGTAAATAAATTTAAAGAAGAAAAACACGACGATCCGCTTTTAGACAGGCTTATCCTAAACGAAAAACGGTTAAAATCAGCGGCTGAAGGGTTGAAAAAGGTATCTCAATTACCAGACCCTATAGGTGAAGTTGTTGAAGGCTGGACTACTGTTCATGGCCTTAGAATTCAGAAAGTTCGTGTTCCTATCGGAGTAATAGGTGTGGTTTATGAATCTAGACCTAACGTTACTATAGATATATCAGGGCTAGCAATAAAGTCTGGAAACGCCGTCATTTTAAGAGGCGGATCTGAAGCGCTTAATACAAATAAAGCTATAGTCGATGTCTTAAGAGAAAGTATTAAAGACATTCTAGATCCAAACGTTATTCAGTTTATTGAGAATACTGATAGAAACATTGTTGATAGGATGCTTAAACTAAACGGCTATTTAGATCTTTTAATTCCAAGAGGTAGTGCTTCCTTTATCGATTATGTTAGAAGAAACGCAACTGTACCAGTAATAGAAACTGGAGCAGGTAACAATCACATATTCGTTAATTATGATGCCGACCTTAGCATGGCAACCAATATAATAATAAACGCAAAGGTACAGAGGCCCGCAGTTTGCAATGCCGTAAGGAAGGTACTAATACACAAAGATATAGCAGAGAAATACATTCCAATCTTAATAAATGAACTAAAAAAATATGGCGTAACCATAAAGGGTGATGAAAAGGTTAGAGCTATAGCTCATGACGTTATCTTAGCAAAAGATGAAGATTGGGATGAAGAATACATGGATCTAACTCTGGCAATAAAAATAGTGAGTTCTGTAGAAGAAGCTGTAGAACACATAAACAAACATGGAACAAAACACTCTGAAGCTATAATAACAAATAACCTGAATGATGCGCATTATTTTACATGGAACGTTGATGCGGCTTGCACATACGTAAATGCATCAATTAGATTTACAGATGGTGAACAGTTTGGATTTGGAGCAGAAGTTGGAATAAGCACTCAGAAACTTCATGCACGTGGCCCTATGGGAATTAAAGAGCTTACAACAACAAAGTACATTATATTTGGAGAGGGTCAAACGAGGGAAATTTAACCCCTTTTGGGGGTTAAGGGGACGGAAGTACCATTCTGTGAGCTTTAGATAGCCCCCTTATAGAAATGTTCTTTAAAGCCTCCAGCTAATGATCTTTACAGACATAAACTGCTCCGAAAGCCATGCAGAATTCCATCGGAGGAATCTGCGATGCCTCTGATAAATATAGCACTTCGACCAAGTGAAATCAGCAATGGGCTCTGCATGTGAAACGCAGGCTAGACGCCCGGGGATGATCGTGCCAATATGGTGGAATACCTTGCGAACATTTATCATGTAAAAACGTGATAGTGAACCGGGAAGCCCCGTTTACAAAGGCGGATAGTTAACATCACTCCACAGTGACAGATTTGGCAAGATTTCTGGGTTTATCTGGATCTAAACCTTTAAGCACAGCAGTGTAATAAGCGATAAGCTGTAATGGAAGAACGTATAATATTGGAGTTATGACTTCATCGGCTTCAGGAATATCTATGTAAAAGTCTGAAACTTCTTTAAGCTCTTTGTCTTCGTTAGTTCCTAAAGCGATTATTTTTCCACCCCGGGATTTAATTTCCATGATGTTTCCAAGGATAACCTTTCTTGAATTGTCATTAGGGGCTATAAAAATAACCGGCGTATTTTTTTCAATAAGTGCGATAGGTCCATGTTTGCTTTCTCCTGCCGAAAAAGCACTTGAAGGTATATAAGCTATTTCAAGCATCTTCAATCTTCCCTCAAACGCAGTAGCAGTGTTTATCCCTCTGCCCAAATAAAATATATGCGTTGAATCTTTAAGCATCTCGGCTGCTTGTTTTGCCTTTTGATCTGTGCTTTTTAATACAGATTCGGCTGCCTTAGGAATAGACCTTATTTTTTCATGATAATCATTATATTCGTTTTCATTAATCTTTTCTCTTTTTTTACCTATTTCTAAAGCAAGAAGCAGATGTATTAAGAGCTGCGATGTATAAGTTTTAGTTGCTGCAACCCCGATTTCAGGTCCGGCTTGTTGGACCAAATATAATCGTGAAAGTCTTGTAATAGTTGAACTCACGACATTGGTTATGGACATAACAGTGCTTGCCTTCATTCTTGCATAGCTAGCTACTTTAAGCACGTCTGCTGTTTCTCCTGATTGGGAAACTAGTAAAAGAGAAGTATCTGGATCTAGTGTGCTTCCGTACTGTTGTATAAATTCGCTAGCTACAACTGGTATTGTGGCGAGGCCAGATATTTTCGAATACATATAGCTACCCGCTAAACACGAATGATAAGACGTTCCAGCTCCTATTAAGAAATTAACTTTAGACCTGCTCATGAGTTCAGCTATTGCATATAGATATGGCTTTTGCAAGTTAATTGCATAATAAAGTGAAGTTGGCTGCTCAAAAATTTCTTTTAGCATATAGTGAGGGTATCCTCCTTTTTCAATCATCTGTGGTTTTATGTCTATTTCCACAGGGTTCCTTAAAATTTCTTTTTCGTCAATTATTGAATAAATTTTGTAATAATAAGGAGTAATGACGGCAAGCTCATAATCCTCCAACGGTATCATCATGTTTGTTTTATCAACAAAAGCAACTGGATCTGACGACGCGTAGTTGCCATCTTTGCCTATTCCAAGGTAAAGCGGACTTTCCTTTTTTATAAGAACTATTTTATCTGGTTCTTTTGAATAGATTATGGCTAAAGCATAAGATCCTTCAACCCGTTTTATAGCCTTCAAACAGGCTTTAACAAGATCATTTCCTTGTTTAACCTCTTCTTCAATGAGATGAGCAACAACTTCGGTATCTGTTCTGGATTTAAATTCGTGACCATTTTCTGCTAACTCTTCCTTTAGTTCTAAAAAGTTTTCTATAACACCATTATGAACAACGGCTATCTCGCCGGTGCAGTCAGTAAGAGGATGGGCGTTAGTAATAGAAGGGTAACCGTGTGTAGCCCACCTGTTGTGAGCTATTCCTACATTTCCATTTAAGCTTTCAAAGTTTACTATCCTGTCCACTTCGTCTATTTTACCAACTCCTTTTTTAATTTCTAAATTACCTTTGTTAATAGTAGCCATACCTGCTGAATCATAACCCCCATACTCCAGTCTTTTTAGACCGGTTTTTAATATAGGGCTAACTTTACCTTCCTTTAGGCAAGCCGCAAATATCCTGCACACATTAAGAATAAAAACGCTATATGTTTTTAAATATATTGTTTAGATATTTTTATTTTTAATGATCGATAAAAATACCTTTGGTTGTATACAACAAGATTTTAGAAACAGCTGTGTTTTTTAAAATACTGCTACAACTTATTAAGCCACTTTATACTTGCTGTTAGTAGTTAAAAACCCAGAATATACCCCCCATTCGTTAAGTATTAGCTCAAGCTTATGTTTACCATCGCTTGAATTAAAATCTGCAATACCTTTTTTTAAAAGTGCTTTATTTAAGCTTTCTATAGTGAACTCTTTTAACTCTTTAGCAGTTTTAAAAGGCTCTATCCTATCCAGAGACTCTTTAATTATTTCTTTCCGTTTTTTAAAATTTGATTCGAGAAACTCTATACCTTTATCAGTTATAATTATATCACCAACGCCTATAGTTACAAAACCAAGCTCGTTAGCCATGTAAACTATCGGCATAAAATCATCAAGATCAACTTCAAGCCTTTCTTCTAATTCAAAAAGATCAGTTTTTCCGTCAAATTCATTTTTTAAAACAAGCAGTAAGCCCAATAAATCAGCCACTCTTGTTGAAGGATGTATAACCTTATTGCTCAACTTTTTACATCTTTTGATACTAATAACTGCTTTTAAAACGTTATTATTTTTATGATCGTCACTTGGATAAATGGTAAAAATTAATGAAAACGATCCAAATAGCATTCTAACGAATTTTTGGTATTTGTATATTATCGGATTACTTAGGGGGATATTTTTGCGAATATCTATAGTTTCTAGGTGTACCAACCCTTGTCAAAACGCCCTCTCTGACCATATCAGTTAAAGCGTGAGCTATAGCAGACCTATCATAGTGGTAACCCCGTCTCTGTAACTCTTCATCGACTTCATAAAGGCTTTTTTCCTGCGAAAACCAACCTTCCTTCCACAGTTGAACTAAAAGATCCTTACAGGTCACACCTTTTCTTGTTGATTCTTTATTGAATTCATCTTGTTGTTGAATAGGTATTGAAGACAATATTTTAGGTATAATTTCGTTAATTTTATCTTCGGGGCATTCAACCTCTATTTCCCAGTCTCCTTTCTTTAATTTTATCTTTATATTGTTGCTGTTGTTGTCCAAATTGCGCAACATTTATATTCTACCTTGGTTAACCTATTGTTGATCAAGTTGACCAAACAAATAAACCTTTCTAACACAACTAAGAATCTTTATGAGTATTTTGATGAATCTTTATTGTTCAGTTCATTATTGAACGATGTATTGGATATCTCAAAAATTAAGGGTAAACAGATAATTTTTACAGATGACTCTAAAGGGGAATTTAGACCTATCGAAGGTTGGGGTACTCCCGTTGCTGTGGACGCAAAAGAAATAGATATTTCAAAAGGAAAAGTGCAAAACCTAGTAGCTGTTGATTCAAGTTCTATTTCTATAGCCGAAACAGAAGAAGGAGGTATTTATGCTGTAAAAGGTGGGGCGTATATAATAAAAAATGGGGAAACTGCGTTAAGAAAGCTTGGTCCTATAGCTGTTTACATAGGTCTGAGCAATATAAAGAGCATAGAATCTATAATAGGCGGTAAGCTAGGGTATGGCATTGTTATTGATAAGCAGATTGCGTTAAAATTTGTAAGAAATGTAATTGAAAGCATGTTGCTCAAGATGTTAATAAACGAAATAGAGGAGGGAATAGCATTGATAGATGGATCGTTAAAAGATCCTCCTTTTTTCTTGGGGAGGTTAAGCCTTGCCTACATGATGGAAAAATATAAAGATAAAATTAACTTTATAGGAATAAGCAAAGGAACAAGCATTAAAGCTTTAAAAGCCTTTTATAGTTCATTTTTTGATGAAAAAAGGAAATTTGTTGACATAACAGACCTTGTATACAGCATAACTAAAAACGAGTTTGGTCGTAAATATTTGGTAAAACTGGATGAAACTTCGGTTGTTCTCAGAGCAGACATATATTTTAACGATCCCAATGAAAGTTTTGCAAACCTTATCAAGACGGACAAACTTGTAAAAGGTTATCCTGAAAGCCTGATAGGTGCCCATCTTCTGTCTTTGTTTGTCTCTAGCGAAGTACAAGGAATCAAAGCGCTAGTTGCTCAGAACGCTTCCAAAGTTCTTTATGAAGAAAACATGAGAAAATTTCTCCTAGGATATGTAAGGTGATATTTATGAGAATATTATCTAAAGCTGGGGATGAAATTAAAATCATCGCTATGCCAAACGAAAAAGTTGATAGAGGAGAATATCTTCTGATAGAGGATGAAGCGAGCGGAAACAAGATTTTGACCCAAATATATGAAGTAAGTTACTTAGATCCAACAGGCATAGATGAAGAGATCTTAAGGGATGAAGTTTTTTCGTCAGAAAAAATAACTCATATTGACCCAAACAACGTTAGCTCCCTTTTAACTATGATAAAGGATGCGAGATTACTTAAAGGAAAGATACGGGGCAGTATAGTAGACAACAAATTTACAAACGAAATAATTTGGTTACCTAGCAGGGTCTTTAGCACGATTAAAAAAGTCAGCTTTTCTGAAATAAATAAATATCTTGCTAAAAATTTAAAGTACCCGGTGGAGATCGGAACTACATCGCTTGGCGAGAAATTTTATGTTGACGCATCAGATTTAGATGGGTCTTTGACTATAATAACAGGAAAAAAAGAATCTGGAAAGTCGCATCTTGCAAAATTGCTTTTATCCGAGCTAGTCAAACTCGGTGCATATGTATTTGTTTTTGACCTTAACAACGAATATAATGGAATGATGTACGACAAAAACAACAATTTTTCAGACATATATAATAGAATTGTCGTTCTTGAGCCAGGAAATAATTTGGTTTTTACTTTAAAATATATAGGGAAAAGAGTGTTTACAGAAATACTGACCCATGCCTTAGATACGCCCGCTATAACTGTGAGAGAGTTTCTTAAAATCTGGGATAGCATGAACGAAGAATCTGATGTTTCGATAAGGAATCTATACACGAAGATATTAGAATATAAAAATAATGAGATGGTAAAAGAAGCGTTAGTTTCAAGGTATTATTCGATCGTAGCGTCTAAACTTTTTGCCAATTCTGAATACGTTAACTTTGACATCAAAAACAACATATCCTCAAAGCCTAACGGTGCCGCTTTCGTAATGGAAATGGCTAAGGTTTCACCATTAGCCAGAAGGATGCTTGTGCAAATAATATTATCAAAGTTGATAAATTTGCTCGAAGAAAATCAGATACCTCCAGTTTTTATATTTGCTGAAGAAGCACACCTGTATTTTGATCAGACTTATTGGGAAGACGCAATAACTAGAATGCGGCATTTTGGAATATATGTGACTTTTATAACAAATCAACCCGATTCGCTGGATCCAACCGTCTACAGGCAGGCCGACAACATATTTCTCTTTAACTTCATAAATGAAAAAGATCTTGAAATGATATCCCAAGCTTCCACCGCGGATTCAGAAACAGTAAAAAATCTAGTAAGATCGCTACCGCAGAAAAAGTGTCTTATAATAGGTAGGGTTGTAAATAACCTTCCATTTTTAGTTAGCGTTAAAGAGGTAAATTACAAAACATTAGGTACAACTAAGAGGTTTTTTGATATTAAAAAAGAAATTGAAAAAGCTAAATGATAATCAATTCTGTTGAGGTACTGAAAAGTTTAGAGGGCTTGTCCTGTACTATTAAAGAATCTTCAATTCTGACTCCTATATCATTTAGATAGTATAGACCTGGTTCTATAGTAACTGCTTGACCGCTTTTTATTACGTCTTCGCTTCTGTATGAGATTGCTGGTTTTTCATGTACTTCAAGGCCAATGCCATGTCCAAGCGAATGGTTAAAACGATCTTTGTCTTTTCCAAAAAAATCTCTCACAGCTAGATCTATTTCTTTCGCCTTAACGCCTATTTTTAACATTTTTATACCGAGCTCTTGAGCTTCCTTAACTTTGTTATAAATTTTCTTATAATGATCGTCGACCCTTTTATAAAATATTGTTCTTGTAAAATCAACTACGTAACCTTTATGTCTTAATGTTAGATCGAGTAAAATTGGATCGCCTTCATTTAGCTTTTTATTACTAGGAGGTGAGTAATGTGGAAAAGCTGTATTTTCTCCAAACGCAACTATTTCAGTCCCTATAGTGTCCTCGTATGGGATAACATCACCATCAAATTCAATTATATTTTTAACTATCTGCGCGTAAAGTTCTTTTTCAGTCATACCTCCTTTTATTGTTTTTATCGATTTGTCAAAAACTTCATCCATGATCCTTCCACCATCTTTAAGTATCTCTATCTCGTAATCGTCTTTTACTTCCCTCAACTTTTCAATTAAATTAGATATTTTTAAGCTAATATTTTTGGAAAGAGAAAGGTATGTTGAAACAAACGATTCATCTATACAGACTTTTTTTGTTTCAAAAAAAGTTTTAATATAATCAAGGTAATTTGCTGGATTGTAAGCTTCAACATTAATTGTAGAATTTTTTGAAGCCCTGTCATATTCTAAGCTTGAGACAAGTAGCTTTTGTTCCTCATCTTTTATAAGTGTTATACCAGCACCCCAAAAACCGGTCAGATAAAAAATGTTAAAGGCTCTGGTAAGAACGTACCCTTCACAATCGGAATTATGCATTTCATTTAGCAACTTATTCAATCTTTTTTCGTACAGGTTCATCAGCAAGCACCATCATTTAACTAGTAAAGATCAAAATATAAGGGTTTTAACTTTTTGGGGTTAAGGGGCGAAAGTCCTCTTCCGCGAGCTTTGAGCTTTGGATAGCCCCCTTATAGAAATGTTTTTAGAATTTTTTAGGCTCTATGTACTCCTGTCCATTCATATAGTTAACTAACGGCTTTGGTATTTGAATTCTTCCATCTGGCAAATAATTGTTTTCCATTATAGCTATTAATGCTCTTTCTGTGGCAACGAGGGTAGAATTTAATGTATGTACGTATAAGGTTTCATTGCCTTTTTTATACCTTATCTTAGCCCTCACAGCTTGCCATTCAAGAGTGTTAGAGCATGAAACGGCTTCTCTATATTTATTCTGTCCAGGTAACCAGACTTCTAAATCGTATTTTTTAGCAGCCGGCGCTCCTAGTTCTCCTGAGCAGACATTTACAACTCTGTAAGGAATACCTAAACTTTGGAAGAATTCTTCTGCGTTTTTTATCAATTCTTCATGATATTTCCACGAATCTTCAGGCTTACTGTATATAAACTGTTCAACTTTCTCAAATACATGCACCCTAAATATTCCTTTAGTATCCCTTCCGTGAGCACCCGCTTCTTTCCTAAAACAGGGCGAGATGCCTATGTATTTTAAAGGTAAGCTCTTTTCATCTAAAATTTCATCATAATGATAACCGAGGATAGCATGCTCTGCAGTTGTCAAAAGGTATAAATCTTCATTTTCTATCTTATATATAGCTTCTTCAAATGCAGAAATATCAACAGCGCTTTCTAAAATAGCCCTCCGTAACATATATGGAGGTTGCAATAAGGTATAACCTCTTTTGGTACCAAAATCAAGGCCATATGATATAAGCGCATAATTTAACCTCGCAAGGTCTCTTTTTAGATAATAAAATCTCGCACCGCTAGTTTTTGCCGCTCTTTCTACATCAATCAAATCTAATTTTGTTCCTATTTCAATATGATCTGGTCCAACTTTTCCCGCTTCCCCCCACGTTCTGACTACCTGATTGTATGACTCATCTGTACCTTCTGGTACTGACGGGTCAACAAAATTTGGCATACTTAACTGAAGCTGATTTATTTCGTCTTCTATTTCAGAAAGTTCTTTTTCTGTATTTTTTATTTTTTTATCCAGTTCTTTTAGCCTTTCTCTATCAATTTCTTTGTTACCGGCTTTCATTTTTCTTGCAACATCTTCTTCTATGAGATTTTTTTCATGCCTGAGGTTGTTAATTTCGGAGATTAGCTTTCTTCTCTTTTCATCGAGTTCTAATAAGCGGTCTAACGGAAAGTCAGAATGTCTTTTTTTAAGGGATTCTCTGTATTCTTCAAGTCTATCTTTTATTATTCTTAACAATCATTGACACCCCTTTCAACTGTTTTAGCCAGCTCCAATATTTCATCTAAAGCATTAAGCATTGACATAACGCTTTCTTTATTACTTTGGCTTATTATCTTCAGTACGCCATCTTCATGTTTAACCTCCATCGTAACTCCTTTAGGAAAATTTATGTTATCAGGCTCGATTGCTTTCTTAAAGCTAACTAAAAATTGATCTTTATCCGTCAATTGGATTTCCACTTTTATCATGTTTATCAACAAATAACATTGTTGAAACAAATTATAAACTTTTACTTACAAAGGATGAAAGATTAAAGTTTGCTATGTGTATAAGTATTGTTAAATTCATGATAAAACAAACAACAAACCTTCGCCTTTCACAGTAGATCAAAATCTCACTAACGTATAATGCGCTTTACCATTTTTAGATTGCAGGATTGTTTATGGTTTGCATAAAATGTAAAACTCCATCCTGTGCTAAAAAGTTTTGATCTACTGTTCAGGGCGAGGAGGAGGTCAGTAAAAAGGTTTAGAAAAAATGTTATAAACGAAAAAACCAAGATCCAAACGAGCGTGCTTAAAAATTGTTATGTGCTGAAAATTTAAATGAGTTAAATCTCGAAAAAACATTTTATACAATTGAAAACTTTTATATTAAATTAAAAAACATTGCAAAAGCAAAGGATTTAACTAATTGCATTAGATTCTTATTAACATTTTTAAGCATAAAACCAGCTAAGACTATTTATAATGTAAGACAGAGTGATTTTAACTTATGTACATATTAAGGTTCATACCAATAGCCATCTTGGCAATCGTTTATTCGCTTATTATTAATAGGCGCATATTTAACCACAACATAGAGATATGGGCCGCAATGGGGATTGGCGCTTTTTTGATGCTTGCAACCGGTTCTATAACACCTCTAGAAGCTCTTTATTCCATCAACCTGCATGTAATTGCCTACTTAGTTGGAATGCTTATTATAGGTGCCGCGCTTTATGAAAGTGGGTTTCTGGGGCATCTTTTTAAAAGCCTTTTTATTAAAGAACATAGATTTTCAAATCTTTTTTTTAAATTATTTATGTTTATCGGAATAGCTTCTTCAATCTTGATGAACGATACGATAGCTGTTATAATGACGCCTTTGATGGTTGATCTGGGCAAGAAACTCAAATTAGATGAAAAGTTTCTCCTTCTATTACTTGCTTTCGGGATAACAGTAGGCAGCGTTATGACTCCTATCGGCAACCCCCAAAACTTGATTATAGGTCTCCAGATGGTTAATCCATTTTATTATTTTGGAAAGTATCTCATAATTCCCACGATAGTTAATTTAGTTCTAACTTTTTATTTGTTAAAAATGTTTTTTTATAAAAAAAGAGATTTTAAAATTGAAGTAAGAAATCTCGAATATGATATAAAGGATAAAGCTTTGGCATCGCGTTCTAAAATATCGCTCATACTATTGTTATTTTTGTCATTTTTAAATGTGATATTATACTTTATGTTCAGAATTACTTTTTCGCTAGGATTAATAGCTCTGTTATCAGCATTACCGGTGCTTTTTTCTAGCAGCATAAAAAAGGTCATAAAGAGATTTGACTGGAAGACCATCGCTTTCTTTGTTTTTATGTTTATAGTTATGCAGGGGGTTTTTGATTCAGGTTTCTTTCAAAGCTTTATTTTACCATTATTAAAAACGCCGGTTGAAATAATGTTCGCCAGCATAATTTTGAGCCAGTTTTTAAGCAACGTCCCATTTGTAGATCTGTTCATAAAGTTTGTAGCACATACTCCAGTAAATTTGGTAACTCTTGCAGCAGGCAGCACGATAGCGGGCAACTTTTTGCTGCTTGGAGCTGCTAGCAACATAATAATAATACAGACGGCTGAAACGCACGGAGGAAAAGGGCTTTCATTTATTGATTTTGCTAAATACGGGACATTAATAACAGCTATCAATGCCGTGATTTATTTGCTGTTTATATATATAATCGCGTTTTAAGCCCGATTAAAAAAGTGATTATATTATTTAGTTATTTGAAAACGTTTTTATTACATAAAACCTGCTTTATTTTATGCCTCTTAAAAAAGTAGGCGTTGTATATCATTTGACTAAAAGCAATAACATTGTAATAAAAGCTGAAGATATACCTGAAATAAACGAAACAGTCTACCTTAAAAACAAATCAGAATTAGGAAAGGTTATAGAAGTTTTTGGTCCTGTTTCTTCACCATTTATCTTGGTTAAATATAACGGGAAAAATGCCGTCAAAGAAGGAGAAGAAGTTTTTGTAGAAAGAAAATGAAAGATACAAGGTTTATGAAAGAATACTATATAAAAGAAGTTTTAGAATTTATACCAGTAAAGAGAAAAATATTTGAGATCGGCGCCGGTTATGGAAATTTTACCGTGGAGCTCGCAAAGATTTCAGAATATGTAAGAGCTTTCGAAATAAACGAAGATCTTTACAGAATACTGTCAAAAAAACTATCAGGAGTAAACAATGTAACTATAATAAAAGGTGATGCGTTTAAGTATGTTCCAGACCTGGATGAAATAGTTTTTTCAGATTTACCATTCAGCAAATCGAGAGAATTCTTACTATGGATAGCTAAAAACGATATTAAAGAAATATATGCAGTAGTACAATCAGAATTTTATGAAAAGCTTACAAGCAAACCTGGTACAAAAAACTATACTGGGATATCAGTAATTTTTAATATGCTTTTTAATGCGAAAAAACTACTTGACATTCCAAGCGAAGCCTACATTCCTCCGCCTCACGTCCACGCATCTTTTTTCGTTGCAAAAAGGATAAAAAATTGCAAAATAGATGAGCAGCTTTTAACAAATATTATAACTTATATGAGTAAAAGGAATTCTATTTCAAAAAATTTTTCACAAAAAAGGATATTTCAGCTTTCTCCTGAAGAGGTATTGAGAGATATTGGTGTACAACCCTGCTGAAGATACATATTTTTTGCTTGATAACATAAAGAACATAAAAGGTAAAGTCTTGGAATTAGGCTGTGGAAGTTGCTATGTGTTATCAAATATAAATTCGGATTTTAAAGTTGGCTGCGACCTTATAAAACCAGATTCGATTAAAGACGATGTAGAATTTGTTTTAGGGGATTGCACAAAGGCACCATTTAGGGAAGGCTCATTTGAACAAATTATCTTTAATCCTCCATACTTACCTTCCGACAAAATAATAGATATTACCGTGGATGGAGGTAAAGGAGGTGTTGAGGTAGCTCTCAAATTTTTAATCGTAAGTTTAAGGATGGTAAAAAAACCAGGCATAATTCACTTTATTCTTTCTTCTTTATCTGACTACGGACGAGTTGAGCAATTTTTAAAGAAAAAAGGGTTAAAATACATAAAAAAACAAAAAGAACTATTTTTTGAAACTCTATATCTTTATACTGTGAATAACGTCTGATTTAAGAAAAATTTTCTAAAAACTCAATTCAGAATAGTAAAAACTTCTCGCAAATATTTTAAACAAGGAAGTTTATATATCTTTTATGATAAAAGAGGCCGTTCACGATATAGTAAAAAGGATAAGTGAGAAATCACGTGAGGTATACGAAGCTATAATGCCGCCTGTTGATATATATGAAGAAGGTACAAATCTTATAATAGTAGCTGATTTAGCTGGCTTTTCTAAAGAAAATATAAAAGTAACCCTGCACGAAAGCATTCTTACGATTTCTGCTGAAAGAAAAGAACAAGAAGGGGTTGAATACTTATGGAAGCAAAGGCCTATAAAGGTAAAGAAGATAATTCCATTGCCTGAAGAGGTAGAAAGTGAAAAAGAAATATCAGCAAAATATGAGAATGGAACACTTACTGTATCTTTACCGCTTAAAAAGAAGGTACACATTCCTGTTCAGTAAAAAATCAATTGAAAATAAGAGGAATTAAGGATATTTTTTCTTTCTTTACATTATTTCCTTTTAAAGGAGACATTATAAAAGCGTCGAATTCAATATACTTTCTCCCCCTAATATCGTTAGTCGTAGGTCTCGTTTCTGGGCTTATTAGATTTTATTTGAACAATTTTGCGGGCAGTTTACTGGCATCCATTGTAGCCGTTCTATCAATATATTTGATTACTGGAATTATTCATTTAGACGGGTTTGCTGATTTTGTAGATAGCCTCTTCGCTAAAGGAGATAAAGAACAAAGATTAAAAGTTTTAAAAGATCCTCATGTAGGAGTTGCATCTGTCGTATCGATCTATTTTTTATTGACATTAATGACTGCCTTAACTTACAAGATAGGCAACAACAGCCTTGTTCGTGATATCTTGTTTTTTACGGCGTCGGACTTAATGGGCAGGGCTTCAATAATAGGCAGTTTGTTTGGAAAAAATTATCATGATGGTTTGGGCAAAATATTTGCTACATCCTTTAAACTTAAATACATTTTTTATTTTTTGGCCGTGTCTCTTTTATTATTACCTTTAATAAAATTTTTTTACTTGATTATCTTTATAGGGTTTTTAGTCGGTTATTTATTTTATAGGCTTGGCGTAGAACTATATGGCTCTTCTGGCGGTGATATAATAGGGAGCGCAGTAGAAATTTCAAGGTTGCTGGGGATGATTATAATATGCTTTATATAATGTTGGCAGGAGGTAAAAGCAAAAGGCTAGGCTTTAATAAACTTCTGATCAGCGTTTGTGGCCTTCCTCTCGTTTGGGTTTCATTTATAAAATATAAAAGTTTAGGATTTGATTTAAAAGTGGCTGTTTCAAAGCACACTTCAAATGAAGTCATTTTTCTAAAATTTTTAGGTGCTGAAATAATAGAAACTCCAGGAAAAGGTTATTCGGAGGATGTCGGATATTTGCTCAAGCTCTATAAAGAACCAATCGTTTTATTTAGCGCAGATTCGATCTATTTAAAAAAGGAACACATAAAATATTTTTTGTCAAAAACAGACCATCAAAGTATTAGTGCAGCTGTAAAACGTCGCAATAAAATTGTGTACGTGGGAATGAACTACGCTGTTCCTGGTTGCGAAAAAGATAAAATTATTTTTCTTAATGATAAAAAATTATCTTATAGCATAAACGTTATCGAAGATCTGGAGGTATTTAAAAAATGGTTATGGAAAAATGGATGCTACTCATTATTTCAATAATCATCGACGCATTTTATGAATATCCAAATTTTGCTCATCCAACAGTTTGGGTTGGAAAAATTATCGTTTATTTTGATAAAAAATATAAAAGAAAAGGCAATGAGTACGATTTTATAGCGGGTTCTTTAGTTGCAATTTTTGCATATTCTGTAGCAGCTCTTATAGGTTATGCCGTTTGTAAAGTTCTTGTTTTTGGCTTGTTTGGGGTTATTCTATATGTGTTCTTTTTGAAATCAACGTTTTCCGTTGGTTTGCTGATTAAAAAAGTAAACGCATGCAGCGTTGATGATGAAGAAATTTTAAAGAAGAATGTTTCCGAAATAGTTAGCAGAAATGTAAACATTGGAAAACAATATCTTTATTCTGCAGCTATAGAGTCTGGCGCTGAAAATCTTGTGGATTCTGTCGTCAGCCCGCTTTTTTACTTTCTAATATTTGGACTTCCAGGTGCGATGGTTTATAGAGCAATAAATACGGCAGATAACTTAATAGGTTATAGCGATGTAAACTATAAAAAGTTTGGAAAGTTTGCCGCTTTAGTTGATTATGCGGCTAATTATTTGCCAGCTCGTTTATTTCTATTAATTGAATACCTGATATACGGTTCAGGAATTAAGAAAGACATTAAAATAAAAAAGAATCTTAGAATAAACGGCAAATATCCCATGCTTTTGTTTGCTAAAATATTAAACGTTAGACTAATAAAAAAGGGGTATTACGTTATAGGTTCAGGTAAGCTTCCAGATTTGAACGATGTCAAAAAAGCAACGCTTTATCTTATTTTTATGTCTTATGTTTTTATACTTATAATTTCTATTCTTTCTTATGTTTACAGTTTACCATGGTGGTGCTAGAGATGATGAAAAAGGTTTAATTGATTTTTCGCAATCTGTAAACCCTTATTATCCCAGGTTTTTAAAAAAATATCTAAAAGAGGCTGAAATAAACAGATATCCGTATTGTGAAGAAAATTATGAAAACATGATTAAAGAAAAGTTAGAGCTTGACGAATTGGAAATCGCAGTGGGTGCTGGCGTTACAGAGCTTCTTTATATGACTTTTTACATGATCAAAAATTACGAAGAAGTTGTTTTGCTCTCGCATACTTATTCTGAAAATAAAAGGTTATCCTATCTCTTTAACAAAAAACCATTATTTCTAGAAAAACTCGTTCCAAGTCTTGAAGATTTTGTTTTAAGAAAGAGGACTGTATACTTGATAGTAAACCCCGACAATCCCACAGGCGTTTATTATGGTTTTTTGAAAGCGCTAGCAGAAGAGCTAAACGTTCTTGAATCAATGCTTGTTATTGATGAATCGTTCTTGCCATTCACGGAACATCGTAATGAATACATTAAAATGGAAAACGTTATCGCGTTAAGAAGCTTTACAAAAACTTTTGGTATTCCAGGAATAAGAGTGGGATTTGCTTATGGACCCAAAGATAAAATTTTAAAAATGAAAGAGTTTAGAATGCCATGGTCACTAGGAGCTTATGGATGTGCAGCTTTAAAGGGAATACTGAGCGAAGGTGACAGTTTTCTAAATGTAACCCTTAGAAAACTTGAAAAAGAACGCGACAGAATTTCAAAAAAATTAAAACTAAAAACTGATGCAAACTTTTTTCTCGCAAAAGTGTCTGATTCAAAAAAGCTCATAAGAGAGCTTCGTGAAAAAGGAATTCTTGTCAGAGACTGCCAAAGTTTTGGTTTAGAAAACACAATCAGGTTTTCAGTAAGAAAAAGGAACGAAAACGACATGTTGCTTAAAGCTCTTGATAATGCAGAAATATCTAGCCCTTTCTGATGTTTCTGATTAAAGTTCTTTTAACTTTTCTGAGTTCAGTAATACATTCTGGATATTTGCCCTTTAGGTAATATTCATAAGCAAGCTTCAAGTTGCCGTTACTTTCGTTAGTGAAAGGTATTTCGAGATTATTCTTTATTTTTATTAAAAATATTAACAGCTCAACATTTTCAAAAAGCTTCCTAACATCTTTCTCCATAATGGCTCTTTCAAACAGTTCTTTTATTTGCTGTTCAGCTTCCATTTTAAAGGTCAACCAAAAACCTAACCTTGCATTTTTTTTCGTCATTTATTTCCATCAGATGATAAGTTATTCCTTTGACTTCCGTTCTAAAACCGTGCTTTTTTGGTGAATATTTTTCTCCTAAAATTTTTCCTTTAAGGCTAGGTTCTTTTTTATCTACCAGTATATCAAATTCACCAGCAGCAAATTTTTCTGCAGTTAACTTAATTATCAAGAACTCAAGCCATTTATAAAGCAAATTTTGCATGTCATAACCTTTGATTTCAACATCCAATCGTTCTCTAAGTTCAACCTTCTTTATGTTGTATACTAGCTTTAAAAGCCCTATAGCAGCCCCTTTAAAACATTCAGAAATATTTTCTCCAGTAACCTCAATGTATGCATCTCCCATATATTCAAGTTCCCTTATTTGCAAACGCATCACCTAAATTGGACCGGGGGGGACTTGAACCCCCGACCTCCCGCGTGCAAGGCGGGCGTTCTACCCCTGAACTACCGGCCCATTTGTCTGGCTTATCAGTTTTCTTCATCCCTTTTGGTCAGTCCGCCCATCGTAAGACAAGCCATTAGACTGGGCTTTTAATGCAGCACTCCAACCTTTTGGTTGGAGTTTCCGGTTCACAGCCGCGCTTTGACACACGGTCGTCCCCGGTCATCTTGTCCGTATATCCCACGTAAAGCCGCGTCAGGCAAAAAATCTTCCTTAAATTTACTTATAAGCATTTCTGTAAAGGACTATTTATTAATTCGCGTAAGGTGACTTACAGAGTTCCTAACCCCATAAATTTAAAAACTAATTGTTTTTGTTTGTTATGATTTTATGCGAACTATTTTTATTTTGTCCATAACTTTCCAGTATTCTACTTCTTGTCCCTCCTTTATTCTAGGTTTAAGATCTTCCTCCATGTATTCAGCTTCAAGAGTCTGAAAAGTTTGAAGATCCATAAGCTGCACAACGTTTCCTGTAACGCTAAGTACCTGGCCAGAACCTTTTTCAATGATGGGTACTTCAACCTTTGATTCTGATGGACCCACATAGCTTTTTTTTGCTCCAGTAAATATATCAATCCCTACCAGCCTGACTTTAGCGCTTCCATGTTTTCCAGGTTTGCTTTTTTCAACTTCAACAACTTTGCAGGGGGAGTTATCGATCATTATGTATGAACCCTCTTTGATATCTCCTAATTCCATTGGTTTTGTCATACACCAATGTATACATAACCGGCATTAATTAAATTTTTCAAAGATATGCCAAAAATTTAAATTAAATGATATGTGTGCTCTCGTAATATAGAAAGCCTTTTAAAGGCGAAAAAGATCTTTATAAATGCATGACGAAACTGAACTGCGTTGATGGCTCTGCCAAATGAAATGATGCACCTCGGCTGATCTTTATGCAGAAAAATCAGGTAGAAGAAGGAAACGTAAAAATAGTAACGAAGATCGGTAATGATACTGCTTTCTATAATCCGTTGGGCGAATTTTCAAGAAGCGTTTTTGTTAAAATTTTCAGCGCGTATGCACTAATGAAAGGCGGAAATTTAACTTACGCAGAGCCATTTTCAGGAAGCGGGATAAAAGGCATAAGGCTTTCTGTTGAGGGAGGAGGCTTTTCTACTTTTATCTTTAATGATATAGATAAAGGAAGTTTAAGGATTACAGAAGAAAACTGGAAAAATAACGTGGTAAATGGAGAAGGAATTTTCTATAACCTTGAGGCAAACGATTTTTTTCAGATTTTGGTCAACAAGGGAAGAGTCGACGGTTTAGATGTCGACCCTTTTGGCTCATCGTCGCCTTACATTTTTAACGCAATAAGGGCAGTTAGAGGTGGAGGGCTAATCTCTTTTACTTTTACAGATACACAGGTTTTGGGCGGGATACATTCAGAAGCGCTGGAAAAAAGGTATCACATTAGGGCAAAAAAAGTGCAGTTTCTAAAAGAGCTCCAGGCAAGGATCGCAATAACTAACGTGATTTTAGAAGCTTCAACAATCAATATAGCGGCATTTCCTGTTTTTGCCCATGTAGACAAACATTATATAAGAACATACTACATTATAAAGCCAAAAGCTTCTCTCTCTAGCACACTGATTAAAAGTATAAAGTATATAACTACTAGCGATTGTGGTTATAGTTCATTAGAAGAATCTTTTTACTGTCCTTACTGTGGTAAGCCTACAGATAACATAGGACCTTTATACATCGGTAATATATTTAACAAAGATCTAATTAAAAAAGCGCATGAATTATCTGAAGACTGTAAAAGGTGTTCTGAACTTTTTGAAATAGCTTTAGAAGAAAACGATAATATCCCATTTTATTATGATACTAGGTATCTGGCTTCCATGCTAAGAACAACAACGCCTTCAAAAAATATATTACTAGAAAGGTTAAGAACTTCAGGTTATAAATCATCACGGACAGTTTTTTGCCCAACTGGGCTTAAAACCTGCGCACCTTTTGGTATTTTAGAATCATTGTTTTATGTTAAATAGAGTTTAATTTGCTGAAATGGTTTTAGTACGGAATGTACAACAGTTTTAAAAATTATTTAATTAAAGCATTAAAGTTTTTTAAAGCTAAAGCAATACTTTAAAATTTAACATAACTGTGTTAAGGAGGCGGAAGTCCCCTTCTGCAAGCTGTAAACAGCCTCCTTATAGAAATGTTCTTTAAAGCCTTCAGCTAATGATCTTTACAGACATAAACTGCTCCGAAAGCCATGCAGAATTCGATCGGGGGAATCTGCGATGCCTCAGATAAGTATAGCACTTCGACCAAGTGTAATCAGCAATAACGGAGCTCTGCATGTGGAACGCAGGCTAGACGCCCAGGGATGATCGCGCCAATATGGTGGAATACCTTGCGAACATTTCTCATGTGAAAACGTGATAGTGAACCGGGAAGCTTTGAGCTTACGTTCAGGGTAGTTAACGAATCATAAAGAATGATTATAAATATGTGGGATTGAAAGATTTACAGCCTTGAAAATTGTTTTTTTAGGAACTTCAGCTGCTGTCCCCACAAAAGAAAGAAACACAGCTTCAATTTACATAACGACAACAAACGGGGCTTATCTTTTTGATGCTGGTGAAGGGTTGCAAAAACAACTTCAGATAGCCAGATTAAACCCTATAAAGATCAAGGCTGTATTTATCTCACACATACATTTTGATCACGTACTTGGCCTGCCAGGCCTTTTAATGACTATGGCTTTGATGAATAGAAAAGAACCTTTAACTATTGTGGGCACCAGAAAGCTTTTTCAATTTTTAAAGATGTTTGGTGAAAAATTTTATATGGACTTAACGTTTGACGTTGAATTTGTTGAGGCGCATCAGGGCAGCGTTTACGAGAACAAAGAAATAAAAGTTACAGCTTTCCCAACTATCCACAGCACTGAGTCTTATGCATACAGAATATATGAGTACAAATTAAAAAGAAAATTTTACCCTGAAAAGGCGTTAAAACTCGGTATACCACGCGGACCACTCTGGAATAAACTGCAGCTCGGAGATAGCATTACTTTAAACGGCAAAAAGATTACTCCGGAAATGGTAAGTGATCCTCCACCGCCACCGGTTTCTGTATCCATAAGCGGAGATACTGCGTATTTTGATGAGCTCATAGATTTTTTTAAGGATTCTGACGTGCTTATTTATGAGTCGACGTTTTCAAAAGAGCTTGTTAACAAAGCGAGCGAGATGCTTCACTCAACTTCAGAACAGGCTGCGCTGGCGGCTTTAAAATCTGGCGTTAAACTTTTGGTGCTATATCATTTCAGCGAGAGGTACAAAAACGCAAAGCTTCTTGAGGAAGAAGCAAAAAAGATATTTCCTAACACGGTAGCGGCAAAAGATTTTATGTGTATAAAAATTGAAGATAACAATATAAGCGTTATAGATAATATTGAAAAATGTGAGTGATTCTCAGGGAACATATTTGTACGTACAATGGGACACATCAGACACAATCCTTCTCTCATATTATTTAGTAATAAACGGCGAGGTAAAGGTTAACGGATATTATTCTTTAAGAGCTAATCCAAACAAAATACTTAAATCGCTTAACAGTATGGCAAAAAAGTACGGTATTGAGAGGTTTATTATACAGAACAGCTTAGGGCTTAGCAAAGAAAAGCTTCAAAAAGACGGTTTAGGAGCGACGGAAAGCCAGAGGTGGATGCTAAAGCTCAGAAAAGTAGATCAGATTTTTCAATCCTTAACCCAATTAAACAACGGATTTAGCTATGAAATAAAAGATGGCGTATATTCACCAGTTAAATGTTCCCTGGGTAGATTTATAAAGATCAATGAAAATGGAGAAGCCTTGTTTGAAAATGTAAAAATCAAAATCCCTAGGTCAGTCCTAGAATATGCGGCATATCTTTTTGAAAGTTTGATTGCGCCAGGCATAACTTTTATCAGATATGCAGACGATAAAAAAGAAAATTACGAAATAAGATTAGCTCAGGATAAAAAAATATCTGTACCTCTGGGAAAAAATTTTAAAGGTTATTTAGTTATATGGCTTAGAGAAGAGGAAAACGAATTGGTAGCAAACATAAGCACAGGCAGAACGTTATCTGAAGCTATGAAAAAGCACAAGAAGATAATACTGAAAAAAATGATTGAATGGATAAACAAAAGCAAAGAGACCAGCTTTTTAACGTCTATAGTTACGCTTGATCACATAAAAATAAATGAACTGATACGCAAAATTAAGGAAAAATAGCTTAATTTCGCGCTAAAAATAAACTTTTTAAAATTTTATATATCTCAACTGAAGCATCAGGAAGCTTAAGAACAGGTAACTTTTCACTCGTTTGAAAATATCCTTTTATCTTTTTGGGGTCTGATTCCTTTCTTAAATACCCTTTTCTTAAGAGATATTCTTCAACATCAGTTTTGTAAGAAAAAACACTTACGGTCTTTATGCCCAAAAGAATGGCCTCAACGTTCATCGTTCCTCCTCCTCCTATGAATGCATATGATTTATCAAGAACGTTAGGTCCGAAGAACTCTCCGCCGTAGATAATCAGGTTATTTAAAACCTTTTCAGAGCTAAAATATCTTTTAAGAAGAATGACTTTTTTATCAGGATACTCGCTAGCAATATTAAGCGCAAAAGTTTCAAAATTTATAAAATCTTTAACATAAGATGCCATATATTCGCTTTCCCTTATAACGACAGCCCCAGCTGAAGCCCATTCTATTTCGTTTTTAGGAGGCCAGATGTGCTTTCTGTATAACCATGAAGTTGGGTCTAAGCTTTTGTACTTTATAATCCTCTCGTATTCTATTCCATATTTTGCAAATTTATTCTTTTTAATCATCCACGGCGTCAGCAAATAGCTTGATAATGGTACGGTTAACTTGCAAACGAAAACGCTGTGCGGGGAATCGCATATAAGTGTATGCGGAATACCAAGGCCAAAGGACACCCTTGCTGCTTCAGGGCTACCAAAAGAAATGCTCAATTCAGGCTTTAAATCGGCTATAAGAGATGTTAGCTCAAGCACCCTTTTTGCGCTTTGAACAAGTTTTGCTTTCAGATCACCCCCACCGTGAGATCCAACTATAAAGTGCTTTGATTCAAGCTTGATCCTTTTATAAACCCTTTCAAGCTCTTCATATTCTCTTAAAGTTACAATTACTTCATGACCATCTTTTATAAAATTCTCTTCCAACGCCTTTGTCATAAGGTAATGTTTTGGAGTTAAGGCGTCAATCCATACCTTCAACTTATTATCCCTATGAGCTTCTTTACCCTTTCAGGATCGACAGGATTTTCTACCTTTCCTTTTTCTTTAAAGTAAGTTCCGACTATTGCGCCATCTGCATATTTTAAAAGCTCCTTTGCGTTATACGGGGTTAGACCGCTTCCTACCAGTACAGGGACTTTAACCTTCTCTTTGACAGACTTAACTTCTTCAGGAGATGGAGGGTTACCTGTTCTTGAACCTGTTATTATTATTGCATCGGCCATGCCTCTCTCTTCAGCATCAATTGCTGATTCTTCAGCTGGCCTTTGTAGCATAGGATATGAATGCTTTACGTGAACGTCAGCCAGAACAGCAACTTTTGACCCTAAATAAGTTCTGAAGCGTATAAGGTAAGGCGCGCAACCCTCTATTATTCCCTGATCCGTAATATATGCTTCGTTGAGCACGTTTACTCTTATGTAATCCAGCTCAAAAGCCTCCGCTAGAGATAATGCGCCATTGCAGCCGTTCCTTAACATGTTTACGCCAACTGGAACAGAAGCTTTCTTTTTTATCTCGCATATAACTCTTGCGAAGGAAGCCATGGTTTCTGGGTTTGTGCTCGGGTCTTTAAAGTAAGGTACATCCCAGAAGTTTTCTATCATAACTCCGTCAACCCCCCCTTCCTGTAGATTTTCGAGATCCCTGATCGCCAGATCAACGACAGAATTCAAACCGCTATATCCAGGAGAACCCAGCAAAGGCTTCAAATGAATCATTCCGATTATAAAAGGCTTTTTTTTAAATGGAAGCTGAGTCATTTTGATAAAAAATTGTTTGTTTGATAAGATTAAAACTTTTGCTTTTTAGAAGGACAAAAAAATGCTGTGTTGCATGACTTAAGCGTGCAGTGTGAAGTTTTAAGTCTCTTCATATTTATACAGTGAAGTGTAGAATGTGACCTCTGATAATAGAGACTGGAGCAAGTACAATGATGCGCTTGTTAGGAGGGGTGAAATCCTCTTCGACTTCTCAACCATAAACAACTGGAAACAAGAACTCAAACA
>JAWDMM010000006.1:0-49849 GCA_046536595.1 Nitrososphaeria archaeon
AGGCTCAACAATCTGACGTCTTGCATGCGTTCTACATGCAGAGCCCATTGCTGATTTCACTCGATCGGAGCGCTTGCCTTATTCGAGGCATCGCGGATTCCCTAGATCGAGGTCTGCATGGCTTTCAGGATAATTTATGGCTGCAAAGATCGAATGTAGAAGACTTTAAAAAACATTTCTATAAGGGACTATCCATCCCCACCTTGCGAGGGGGACTTTTGCCCCCTTAACCCGGTTAAGGTTAAATAAGAAGCTTTCCAGTTCCCTCTTCCGTATAGGAGCGTGCATCTCGTAAGCAGTTTGACATAAAATTCGAAAAAGATTTTTAACGTGAGTTACAAAAAATTCTCAGAGTGAATAAGAGCATTGAGATCAGCGTGGGCATTGATGATACAGATTCTCCCAAAGGCATGTGTACAACTTACGTAATGTACAGATTCATAAACAGAGCTATGGCCGAAGGTTTTGAAATAATTGGCATGCCCAGGCTTGTGAGGTTAAACCCTGCATGTCCTTTTAAGACCAGGGGAAACGCGGCTCTTGGCGTCGACATCAGGGTAGATAAGAACAAAATTTCGGTTTTAAAAAATATGCTGCTCGATACCATTTTTGAACTTTCAGAGATTAAAGAAAAAAACACAAACCCGGCTTTTGTAATTTTTGAAAGAAAAAACATCAATAATAAGTTGATAGATTTTTCAAGAAACGCTGTAAAAAGGGTTGTTGAACTAAACGAAGCGCTGTTTCTGATTAAAAGTTACGCTACGTTTTCTTTCGGTTTTAACGGTCCAAGAGGATTGGTTGGCGCTCTGGCAGCGGCAGCGTACGACTTTCCTTCGGGCTACACGTATGAGCTGATAGCTTACAGGGTAAAAGAAATGAGGGGAAAGAAGCGTTTGATAGATCCAGGATCTGTTTTTGAAGCTGACGCGGCAACGCGTGGATGCACTTTTGACAACGTTGATGCTGAAAACGGAGAGATAAAAATAACTCCGCACACTCCATGCCCTGTTCTGCTTGGTATAAGGGGCCTTGACGTAAGCTGCATAAAAAAAGCGTTCGATCTTTTAAAAATAGAAGAACCTGTAGAAGGCTACATGGTTTACAAGACAAATCAGGCGACAGACGATCACATTATAAACCTGGAAAGGATAAAGGACATAGAACCTCTTACGAGCGTTAGCATTAAAGGGAATGTTGCAAGCCTGCCCAGACAGATTAAAGGCGGCCACGTTTTTGTTGAAATAACTGACGGTTTTGACATGATAAGGGTGGCGGCGTATGAGCCTACGAGAAGCTTTAGAAAAGTTCTCATGAGCCTTAGGCCTGGCGATTCTGTTCAGGTATGGGGGTCTTACAAGCCGAGAGAAAATGAGCCCGAGACGATAAACCTAGAAAAACTAAAAATAATAAATTTAGCTCAGTACGGAAAGCTCATGAATCCCGTTTGTCCGGTCTGCGGAACCAGAATGAAGTCTGAAGGAAAAGGCAAAGGATACCAGTGTCCTAGATGCAAGCATAGATTAAAGAGTGCTGAAAAAGTTTTTGAACCAGAAAAAAGAAATATACAGCCAGGTTTTTATGACGTGCCTCCAAAGGCAAGAAGGCATTTAAGCAAGCCTTCTTTTCTAGTAGTGTTGAAGGATGAGGGGAAAAGTTAGAAAGCTTATCGTTAACATAAACGTTCATGCTACTGAGAGCGAAGGTGTTTTTAAAAACAGGATATACCAAGAATTTGGAGAAGGTGACTTGAAGGTTGAAACGCTTCAGGGACATTATGGCGATGAAATAAAGAGGATGATCTTTACCCTGTCCAAGTTGGAGGCAGAAGAAGCTTTGAAAAAGCTTCTCTCCAAGCTAAGAGCTTTTGAAAGTGGCTATATACTGAACGAGATTTTAAAAGGGCTTGACCGCAACTCTTTATACATAAGGCTTGACAAACAAAAGTTTGTTCAGGGTAGCTTAGAACTTGATGGAGATAAAGAAGTAAAGATAATAATAAATTTTTACTCTGAAAAAGATGCGAAAAATTTTCTAACCGAAAAGAGCAGCGAGTCCTTCTAAAGCTTCTCCTTTCTTTTCCTCTTCTTCTTTCTTTTCTTCCTTTGGCTGTGCAGCCTGCTGAGCTGGTGCTTGCTGCTGTGCAGCTGGTGCCTGTGATACTGGCGCTGCTACCGCGCTCTTTAGAATTTCATCTATGTTTACTTGCTTTAAAGCTGCTACTAAAGCTTTTATCTTTATTTCATCTACCGGCGCTCCTACAGATTCTGAAAGCTTCTTTAAGTTCTCTTCGTTAATCTCTTTTCCTGCGCTATGTAAAAACAACGCGGCATATACGTAATCCATTTTTATCAACCAATTCATCTTTATATTAACTCTTTATAACTTTATCGCTCATATTCCAGATTGTTTTTAAAAAACTTTAACTAAAAGACTGCTATATCCTTTCAAATGTGCAGCGAAAATTGACACTCAACGCCCCGATACTCGAGCTCGCAAAGATGGTCACTACCATTTAATTGGCTTTCAAACAGACGCACTTTCGACCTGAATGGGCACGCCGCATTTCATAAGCTTTATCGTGATGAAGCTAATGATATTGTTCTGGTGAAGCTATGTTATGGACAGGCTCAAATTTCCCCCGAGCTGACAGCTTTGCTCTTGTAGACGTGCTAATTCTGATAAAGAGAACGTTAACCTCACCTAAAATTGGGCGGTAAGGAGCCAGATAAAATTAAACTTAACAGCTAAACATTATTAATCAAGGTTTCACAATCTACAATCATGATAGACGATGTCGACATTAAGATACTAGGGATGCTGTGCAGGAACGCAAAGACACCCGTAAGGGACATAGCCAAGACTGTAGGAGTATCTATAGGCACTGTCCATAACAAAATAAAGAGGCTGGAAAAAGAAGGCTATATAAGATCTTACACAGCAAACGTTAACTGGAACAAACTCGGGTACAGCATAACAGCGGTAATAGAACTAGTAGTTAGTGGCGGTAAGCTCGTAGAGATAGAAAAAAAGGTCTCTGAATTTTCAAACGTGCTCTCTGTATACGATGTAACCGGCGAGAGTGACGTAATAATTTTAGCAAAGTTCAGGAGTCATGAAGAGCTCAGCGCGTTTACGAAGTCCCTGCTTTCGATTCAAAATGTGGACAGGACAAACACGCATATAGCGCTGACCATAATTAAAGAATCAGAGTGTCTCCTCTAATCATTTCTAATCAATCTTACCATATTTTAAGTGCCTTATATATTAACCGTTTTACCTTGGCTTTCTGTGCCATTTAATTTCTATACCTAAAACTTTTGAAAAAAGAGCTGCTATAGTGCTCAGCGACATAATTATAAAATACATGTAACCAAACATTGAATACTTTACCTTCAAAGAATCTAGGTTTTCCCTGTAAAAGTACTTAAGATAAATGAGTATTATGATGGCAACGCCAACATAATCAAGAGTGAAACCTGCTATGCTGTACAGAAGGTAGAGGCTTTTTAAAAGACTGAAACCTATAGATAAAAGAGTGCTCAAAGCTCCGAAAAGCGGCATCGAAAGGTACATAATCATGTGAAAAGTCCTCTTCTCCCTTGGAACCTTAAAGTACAAATCTAGCGTATCTATGTATCCTTTGTACCATCTTAACCTCTGTTTAAAAAAATCAGCTATCGTAGCTGGGGGTTCTATGTAAACGACGCCCTCAAAAGATCCTATTTTGACTTTCGACATCACAAGCCTTGCCCAAAGCTCAACGTCCTCGGTAAGGCTTTTCCTGAATCCTCCGACCTTTTCTAGGATGCTTTTGTCAATCACAAGGCTGTAACCAACAACGGGCGAGGGCAAACCAAGCTTTTCGCTTCCTCTTATTATATAATTAGTTAGATCACTTTCTAAACTGACCATAAAAGAAAGCCAGTTCCTTTTGCGATTTTTAACAGCCGTTAGCCCAACCAGAACACGGTTGCCCGCAAGGAACTTAGACGCTGCTCTTTTAAGGTAATCCTGGCCTATCCTAGTATCAGCATCCACAAAAACCAGGATTCCTGAATTGGCCATTTTAGCTCCAAAGTTGAGCGCGCCTGCTTTCCCTTTATCGTTAGATTCTAGTTTATAGACTTTAACCAGCCCAGGGTAAAGCCTTTCATAATTTTTTGCTACATCATAGGTTTTATCGACCGAACCATCTTCTACGATTATTATCTCCATTTTATCGCTTGGGTAATCGTTTTTAATTATCGAATCGATAGAAGAAGGAAGTTTTTTTTCTTCGTTTTTTACGGGAATTATGATAGAAATCATCGGGTATTCGGACACAGGTCTTTTTGCTGAACGACCCTTGCACTTTAAATGATAGTAGGCACCATTAGCTATGATAAAGCTCCAGTAGAGGAAAAAAGCAAATAATATGCCCTCTGCAGAAGCATATAGCAAAAACCCCAGGCTCACAACAAAGGTAGGTAAAAACATAAATAAAAAGTTATTTTTCGAAATATAGAAAAAATAGGAACGACAGCATCACAAATTTGTGGGAGAAATTTTTTCGAAAATCAGACAGTAAAATATTTATTTAAAAAATCTCTTTTAAATCTTTTTTAATATAAATATATGAAAAATTAGCGCATTTTTTTATAAATAATTAAAAACACTGTATTATTTTTAAATAATATGCGATGAAGCTCAAAAATCATGATAACGTTAAAATATACCCTATAGTAAGCATCTCAAAATGACTGCAATACCTGTTGCTCTCCATAAAGGAAAAAGCGGTAGGAAGCCAATTTATACTAAGAACTCTTCTTATATAGATCAGCTTAAAAAACTTTATAACGAAGGTAAAAAACCTTCAGAAATATCAAAAATCTTAAATGTATCCACACCGACAATATATAGATGGTTAAAGGAATTGGGTCTTATAGAAGACCGTGAAAAAAACATTCAGGTATATTCTGTTCACCTTGAGCTTAACGGTTTTGTGAAGATCAACAAAAACTCTGTAGCGAGAAAGCTATTAAAGATGTACCCTGATGCCAGAATCGTTAAGATGAATACAGGAGTTGGCATGGAAGGAAGGAGGTTTTCAAGCGTCTCTTTCTTCGGCAACAGACCTTATACATTGACTTTTGTTGTTAAGGATGAAGAAGCTTTCAGGGAACATGTTGCAAGATTTCTTGAAGGTATATTTTACGAAAAGAACCCGAACCCAGATCCTAACCTTAAAAAAGCGTTTACGCACTTTATTCACTCTTTTGGCCTGAACAAGATATTCCAGGAAAGCCCATTCAGAAAGGTAGAACTTTAAAAAATTTTAACGATAAAAAAGTTAACCCCCAAGTTTGTACATTGGGATAACTTTTTCAGGAATCTTGTATTCTCTTACGTATTTTATTATGCCTTCAAACTTATTGCTGTAGGAAGCTTTAATGGCATCCTTGATTTCCTCATCGCTTTTTCCTTCCCTGATCATGTCCCTTATGTTGACTCCTTTTAAGGAGTACATGCATGGCAAAAATATACCTTCAGATGTCACCCTTACTCTGTTACAATCGGTGCAGAAAGGCTGAGAAATAGATGGGATTATACCAAATTTTACGCCATTTTCCTTTATCATAAAGTACATGGAAGTAGAATGCTTTGAGCGTTCTACGGGCATAAGCGAGTATTTTCCTGAAACTATCTTTATTACATCTCCAGCCGTAACAACTTTGTTAGGGGACCATCCACCGTTGCCGTCAAAAGGTTCGTACTCCAGAAACCTTACAGTAAACCCTGTATTTCTGGAAAAATCTATAAAGTCAAATATTTCATCATCATTCAAACCTTTGATTAAAGTCACGTTTACCTTTATAGCTTCGAAGCCCTGCTGCTTTGCTTCCTCGAGGCCTTTAAGTACCTTTTCGAGGCCCCTAACGCCCGTGATCCGGCGATACCTTTCGTCCTTTAGGCTGTGAAGGCTCACGTTTACCCTTTTAAGACCGCTCTTCCTCAGAGAAGTTGCCTTTTCTAACAGCAGATAACCGTTTGTAGTAAGCGAAACTTCGTCAAAGAATCCCGAGGCATAATTTACTATCTTATCAAGATCTTCCCTGAGCAACGGTTCTCCTCCCGTGAGCTTTAGTTCCTTTATTCCAAGGCCGTTGAATATAGAGATTATCCTTTCTATTTCATCAAGTTTTAGAATTTCATCTTCTCTCATAAAGTCTGGGTTGTTTGGCATACAGAAAATGCATCTGTAATTACATCTGTCCGTGACTGAAAGCCTAAGCTTTTCAGCTATTCTTGAGAACCTGTCTACTAGCATCTGAAAATGTAAAAAATGGCTTAGAATTAAACGTTTTTGTTTATTTTTTGGATCTTAAAAGCGTGGTCTACCTGATCTAAAAAGCTCTTCACCAACAGCGCAAGACGCAGAAAAACTTATATTGAAATGCAGTTAAAAATTGCTTGAGCGGTCGTCGTCCAGCCTGGCAGGACGTCAGCTTCCCAAGCTGAAGATCGCGGGTTCGAGTCCCGCCGACCGCATTCAAAAATCACCTGTACTTTATTTTTAAAAATATAAGCAATAAAATCAAGAAGGCAGAAACACCGTTTGCTGCCATTACAGGTATTGAAATTATAAGAACGCCATAGTAAAACCACAGCAGGGCTCCAGTCAACAGAGTCAAGAGCCACAGTAGCGATATACCTTTTGTGTCCTTTGTGTTGAACACTTTAATGACTTCGGGTACATATGCAACAGTCGTTAAAAAGCCCGCTACGAGTCCCAGAATGAGCGTAAAATTCATACAAACACTCATAAAAAGATGTTTAAATACATTATCTAAACTTATCAAAAGTATGATTTTAAAAGCTCCACGAATTTATCGTTTTCTGAACTGAAAAATCAGGGATGTTTATTTATCCTCTTTGTACAAATAACCTGATAGATGAAGAAGGAGGCTCAGCTTTTAAAGAAAAAAGATGATAGGGTACAGTGTCTTGCATGCGCACGCGGATGTACTTTGAGCGAAAGACAGATTGGTTTTTGCGGCGTTAGGGGCGTTTTCAACGGAAAACTTTACCTGATTAACTATGGAGTTATCAATGCTCTTCATATGGATCCAATAGAAAAAAAGCCGCTTGTTCATTTTTATCCTGGAAGCAAGGTCCTCAGCATGGGAACTACCGGATGTAGCTGGGCCTGCGCTTTCTGTCAAAATTATGATCTTTCACAGAGGAGAAAAGTTGAAGGCACTTATATAAGCCCTGAGGAAATTATAAAGCTTGCAAAAAAATACGGAGCTGATGGCCTTGCCTATACATACAACGAGCCAAGCATTTTTGCTGAGTTTGCGCACGATGTTGGTATTATGGCTCACAGGGCAGGGTTGTTTAATGTTTTTGTAAGCAACGGCTATTTTACTGACGAAGGAACTGAATACTTTTCAGAATTTCTTGACGGTATAACTGTCGACTTCAAGGGAAACGCAAACAAAGATTTCTTAAGAAAGTATGCTATGGTGCCTGATCCGGAGCCTATATTCAGGACTTTAAAAGTGTTAAAAGAAAAAAACGTTCATGTAGAAATAACTGACCTCGTTGTCCCAAAGGTTGGGGATAACATTGACGACGCTAGAAAGCTTTCCAGATGGATAGCTGAAAACCTCGGCGAAGACACTCCAGTTCACTTCTTACGTTTTCACCCAGATTACAAACTCCTTTTGCTACCAGAAACGCCTGTAAAAACTCTTGAAGAGCATTACAGGGTGGCCAAAGAAGAAGGACTTAACTACGTTTACCTTGGCAATGTCCCTGGACATCCATATGAAAACACGTACTGTCCAAAATGCGGAAACGTCGTTATAAAGAGGTACGGGTTTGATGTTCTAGAATACAACCTCGACGATGATAACAGGTGCAAATTCTGCGGCTATAAACTGCCGATCATGGGAAAATTTAAGAATGAACCGATGGAAAAAAGGTTCTTTCCATTGTGGTTATGAGATTCACCCGCCCCCAGAAGGGATGAGGCTTTCATTTAACTGCGTCAACTACCCAGCCCTCACTGGCAAGGCTTCCCGGTTCATCTATACGCTTACGTGTGGAATACTTGCAAAGTATTTCACCATCGCAGAGGCATTTTCATCCCCGGGAGTCTAGCATAAGTTCCATAGGGAAAGCCGTAGTCAGCAGTTTCAAAATAGATAGTTTATATATAATTTTGGATTTGAACAATTTGTGTGTGCACGGGCAGTAGGGTGGTAGCAAAGACCCAAGACCTCCTTTAGGAAAAGATGGAGGGGTACGTGCACACACATAGGAGGAAGGTGACTGAAGATGGTCGGCGTTCCCCATGATGCCTTCTTCAGCAACGCAGAAGGCGTATGAATGGGTGGGTACGTCGAGACAGGGGCTGAGCGGAAAACTCCCGATGAACTCGTGAGGGAGTTGCATGAAGTTGTGAAGCCCAAGCTCTACGCGTACGTAGGTATGCTGATGCGTACCTACGTACGCCTACGTAGAGCGAAACCCCATCCTTCTTCTTTAGGTTGGGAATCAATAGTATAAAATTTCTTATATGAAAACCTTTTGTAAGGAGCTATCCATCCCTCACGGAAGAGGACTTTCGCCCCTTAACCCCCGTTAAGTTAAAATTTTATCAAGAGCTTATTATCGTCATTATAACCAATAACAACAGGGTCTATGAAAGAATGCTTAAAGATCAAAGATGATCTTCAGGAAGGCATTGTTGTGAAGAGAACCAACAGGTTTGTAGTTAACGTTTTACAAGGTAAAAAAATAAGGGTTTGCCACTTACATGATACAGGTAGGCTAAAAGAACTAATCTATCCGGGAAATTCAGTGCTGTTCATTAACAGAAAAAGTCCTTTAACAGATTGCGTGATAATAGCTGCTAAAGGATCAAATGGTTGGGTCATTACCAATACACTTTTACACAGAGAACTTGCTATATGTTTATTCCCAAAAAACGTTAAAGTTATACCTGAAGTAAAAGTTTTTGAAAGTAGGATTGACTTTTTTATAAAACCGGACCTTTATGTGGAGACAAAAGGGTGCACTCTGATCAAAAATGGCGTAGCTCTTTTTCCGGACGCTCCTACAGAAAGAGGCAAAAAACACATTTTAACTTTGATAAAAGCTGTTGAATCCGGTTACAGGGCAGAGCTTTTATTTCTTATAATGAACGAAGGCGCTAAATGCTTTTATCCTAACTATATTACAGACCCTGAGTTTGAAAAGCTGTTTTTTAAAGCCTTAGAAAAAGGAGTTAAAGTTAGGTCTGCAGTTTTTTCGCTTAAAGGCAAAGCTGTATATTATTTAAAACACGTTAAATTATGTAAAAACAAACCAAGAATATAGGCTTTTAAATAAAGGGTATTGTTTATTTACTTTCAAGGTTTATTTTAGAGCTAGATGGTTACAAACCTTACAGAAGAAGCCAAGGCTATATGGGCAAAGGCCATTATGACTAAGGATCCGAGCGAGAAGCTTAGGCTTCTTCAGCTGTTCTTCTCTAAGATGCCGCATCATAAGGGTACAGAAAAGCTCGAAGTTTCCATAAAAAGGCAGATGGCTTCCTTAAAGGAGGAGATAGCTGAAAGCAGAAAAAAGAAAGCTGTAAGAAAAGATATATGGATCGTAAAAAAGGAAGGCATAATAGCTGTAGTAGTTGATTTTAATTTTTCAGATTCTTTTTATAAGCTTACGGGTATAAAGGCTTCAAAGTATGAGGTTTTTTCAAGACCTGTAGTGGCGCCAATAAAGGCCAATGATGTAACGCTCCAGGCATACTATGCGCCAATAGGAGCCGGCAACTTTCGCAATTTTATAAAACTCATCAAACAGGCAGATGTCCTGCTTATAGCAGATAAAAGGGCTGCAGAACTCATTGAAAACGAAGGTGTGGTCCTGGTGCCAAACAAAAGAAGGCTTGTTGAAATAGACAGGATGCCAAGCGGCGGCATCAGAATAATAGGTAAATCAAAACATATTAATGAAGAAGAACTAAGGAAGTTTTTAAAGGGCTATGGTCTCGAAAACTGTGTTATAAAGATCAGTGAAGACGCCACGCTAGACGACATTGAAGATTACATCTTTGGGAGGATGCAGAAAGTTTACGTCTTCCCGAGCTATGACAGAGAAAAAGACGTTGAAAGCGTTTTAAAAGCTTTAGGCCTCATAAGGGTTTATACGCTTGATTCTTCTGGTAATGTTGAAGGTCCTCCGCTGCTTATGAACGAAAACAGCGCTCCACGAGACGTTGCAGAAAAGATCAGCATTAAAAACATTAAATTCGCTTACCTCATCAGAGATAATTCAAGGTTAAAAGTTGGACCGAACTTTATCCTCAAAGATGGAGACAAAATAAGAATAATTTCATAAAAAACAAGGTTTTCTTGTTGTTTTTACGCATAACTCGTGAACGAAATTGCTCCACATTTAGAGCTTACCTGTTAATCTTTAATCAAGTTTCTTCTCTCTTTCCTGATCGTTGAGTTCTTTTTAGGGTTATACGGCAGCATTTAAGGATTATATTCTAGGCTTAAAAATTTCTATAAGGGGCTAAAGCTCGCTTAATGGGGCTTTCGTCCCTTAACTCGATAAAGTTAAAACCATAAAGCACCTCTAAAAGGATTTTCTACTGGCAGCTTTTTCTTCAGCTTTATAAGAGCGAGAGCTTCAGGATACGAGAGCAATGGCTTTTCAAACCCTTCGACGTTCATAGGTATCCTTGGACACGCTGTTTCAACAAAAGCTTCTATTTTCTGAAATTTGTTTACTTTTTCCGGGGTAATCTCATTCATTATTATCCTGAAAGTTTTAACCCCAAATGTTTCAAGCTGTTTAGATATAAAGTCTGCTTTCTGAAGGTTTGCCTGTCCTTCTTTTTCTCCTACTATTATACCTATTTTTTCAGCCATGTTTGCTAAAGCTATTCTCGCGAAAGAAGCTTTAAGGTATTTTTTAGCTTCATCACCCACGTACTGAACTTCCTTAACATGTGGATCAACGATAAATGTATCTTTTTCCGTTGAGAGCTGCAAGCCTATAGCATGAAATTGACTTTCTCCTAGGAAAAAATTATATTTTGCATCTGGAACAAAAGCTGAATAGAAGTTGCATCCTAAGATCTGTCCTCTCAGAAGCGTTTCATACTTAGCTGGTTCAGCCACCTCTATTTTTCCTTTAAGAAATTCCAGAAGCCTGATGTATGCTGAACGATAGTTTGAAATAGTGTAAAAACCTATTTTTCCGTGTAAACCTTTTTCGTTTATATATTTTAACACGAGATCTGCTATGTTTTTTATCTCTAGATCATCAAAAAGGTACTCAAAATCTATAAACCTGACGTTTCCTATCTTTTCAAGCCCTATTGTATGTCCTACGTTAAAAATAAGCTCTGCCCCTGTCACGCTTGCTTTGTTTATCTGTAGATCGCACGATCCGTAGGAAGGATCGCCTGATACGAACGCCTTAACTCCTATTGATTCTAGCTTTGAAGCCAAATTAAGTAAAACATCAACTATGCCATCAGGGCCAACTATTATGGCAGACTTTGGCCTCTCTTTTTTTACTATTTCTTCTACCTTCTCCCAGTCTACACGAATCAAGATGAAGCTGGCTGTGCCTGAAGTATTTCCAGCCTAGTTTTCATCGGTAACTTAGATCTTGCTATTCTCATAGCCTCCTTAGCTTTCTCAAGGAACTCCTTTTTTACGTATATCTCCAGTACTGAATCTCCAGGTTCTATTCTTGCTGCAAGACCTACAGGCTTGCCAAATGCCCTTCTCATTCCTTCTGATAACCTGTCTGCACCTGCAGTTGCTATCATCTTGTTTTCTCTTAAAATTACATGAGGAAACGGAACAAGCCTAAGGAAATAGTTTTCCTCGCCTATTTTTTCTATAACCTTGTTCGCGCCAACCCTGGCTGCTTCCAGCGCATTCTGCCTGACCTGTACGCTCGATTCAGAAGTTAGCCTTAAAACATAATCGTAGCCACTCGTTAGCTTTCCCATCGTAAACTTCGCTATCCTTAAGCCTGGTATAGCGTCAATATATTCTCTTCTTACGTAAGGCATACCTTCTGGTCTTCGGTAATTTCTTCCTTTCAACTTAGCATACCTTTGTTAAGATACATTTAAAAACGTTTTGCGAACTATGTTAGCAACGCTATAGGTGGTGTTTTTCTCTTGTGTTCACTTGTCTTTACAAGCTCTAAAACCCTTTCACCGCTTTTTCCCCACTTTTTTATAAGCTCCTGTTCCGAAACTTTAACATCTATGAGCTCGTAAAGTATTCTGTCTGCCACCTCATACGTTATGCCTAGTTCTCCCTCAGCTGTCTGTCCTGGCCAAAGCCTTGGGCTGCTCTCTTTTTCAGTTATGCTTTCAGGAAGCCCATAATGAACAGATAGTTCCCTTACCTCTGTTTTGTATACGTCGCCTATGGGCAGTATGTCTACACCCCCATCACCGTATTTAGTGAAATATCCAAGGTATATTTCGCTCTTATCACCTGTGCCTATCACAAGGGCATCGTTTGCGTTTGCAAAATAGTATAATATGCTCATCCTGATCCTGGCCTTGAGGTTTCCTAAAGCTCTTTTGCCCGTAAGATCAAAACCTGCTAAATATGAACCGATAATTCTGTCAATGTAAATAATACGGTAGCTTATCCCGAGCCATGAAGCAAGCGTTAAAGCGTCCCTTATATCCTCATAAGGCGTTGACGAAGAGTCTGGCATTATGAGCCCCAGCACCTTTTCTTTGCCAAGAGAAATCGTAGCAAAATAAGCTGTAAGCGAAGAATCGATGCCGCCGCTAAGCCCTATTATTGCTCTTTTGTTCCTGACTTCCTCTCTTATAAAATCTGTAACTTTTTCCTTTATTCTTTCAAATGACATTCCCCTCAGGCTCGTTGCATCTGACATAAACTTAATAGACAGACCTCAATAATTAAATTTTTTCTGCTTTCTTATATATCTGTGTTTTAGTCTGAACCCTTTCTTCTAAAGGAACTAGGGTTCACGAGGTCTTAGGTTATACCCTTTTGCGGTGCTACTTAATTATGCTTTACAATCAAAAATGATATAAAACGTCATTACAAAGAAGCTTCTTTTTTTGCCTCTTCTAGTATTTTTACTAGCATCTCCATGGTAAGCTTCTTTGTAAAAGTGTTCTGAGGTGAAGGATGATAAGAACAGATTATGGTTAATGAATCAGCTTTAACTTTACAGCCATGTGAAAACTTTTGAGCCTTATCTGGTTTCTTTCCGAGTGATTCAAGAGTTTTTAGTGTCCATATATAAGCAAAAGATCCAAGAACCACGATAACTCGAGGGTTTATTATCTCGATCTCTCTTTTGAGAAATTTTTCGCTACATGTTTTGGCTTCCTCTGATGTAGGTTTGTTATCTGGCGGAGCACATTTTACGACGGCAGTTATGTATGCATGATCTACCTTAAGCCCATCATTTGTGTTTAAAGAAAACGGCTTGTTTGAATAGCCAGCTCTGTAAAGGGCTTCAAAAAGAAAATCTCCAGATCTGTCGCCAGTAAAAACTCTCCCGGTCCTGTTACCGCCCTGAGCGCTCGGAGCCAATCCTATTATCATTATTTTAGAACGTGGATTGCCGAAGCCTGGCACAGGTTTTTTCCAGTAACCGTTTAAAGCTTCTTTTACTTCAGGGACAGATTCCCTGTATTTTACAAGCCTGGGACAGGCCTTGCATGAGATAATTTCATCATAAAAAATAGATTCTGCCAATTTTAACCTAGCAACCTTTCAACAACCCATGAAGGTTTAAAAGGCGTAAGATCTTCGTAGCTCTGCCCTGTACCAAGGTACATTATGGGTTTCTTGGTATAAAAAGCGAGGTTCAGTATAGAGCCCCCTTTTACTTCAGCATCAACCTTTGTAACTATTGAATGAGAAAACCCAGGAGTTTTAAGAAAAGTCGTTGCCTGGTTTATCATGTCATATCCGGCCAGCGCATCACCAACAAAAATGTTAAGGTCTGACTTAACAACGTTTACCAGCTTAGATAATTCATTCAGCAAAGACTCATTGGTCTGCATCCTTCCAGCTGTATCTATTAGAAGGATGTCATGACCGTTTGAGATTGCATATTCATAAGCTTCTCTTGAAAGGGCTGCAGGGTCAACACCGTATTTTTTCGAAAATACTTCTACCCCTATTCTAGATCCATGTTCAGCCAGCTGTTCTATCGCACCTGTTCTGTAAGTGTCTGCCGCAACCATCAGCGGCCTGTACTTTAGCTTTTTAAGCGAATAAGCAACTTTTGCCACTGTCGTTGTCTTTCCGGTACCGTTGATCCCAAGAAAGACTGTTACAAACGGCTTCTTTGTAGCCTTTTTGTAGATATCTGGTAGTGTTTCAGTATCCTGAAAAATCTGAATAATTGTCCTTGATAGAAGTTCCCTTATAGTTTCCTGTTTGGTACCGTTGGCTTTTATGCTCTTTACTTCTTCTGTAAGCTTGCTTTTAAAATAATCTATTACGTCAACAGAGACGTCTGCTTCAATAAAATCAATCTCCCTTTCTTTAAAAAATTCTTCTATATCTTTCTCGGTTACTTTGCCCGTTACGCTTGAAATAAAATCAGAAAAAACCTTTTTCAGCTTATCGAACATTTTGAGATCTCTTTAATAGCTCGTTCAGCTCATACCTTGCTTCTTCGAGCTTGTCTTCCACTGTTTTTTTGTCCTGCTGGGCGCTCGATAAAGCTTTTTCCAGTTCCCCTATCCTTTCTTTTAAAAAGTTCAGAGCTTCGTCTTTTTTCTTGACCATCAGAACTCCTCCACCAACCTTTAACATTATCTTGCTTGAAGAATCAGCTTTTGTTTTTAACAAAACATCTCCGCCCAGAGGAACTACGATTTCTGATTCTTTGCCCTCAGGAAGGGTTTCTATTGCAGCCTGCGCTGCCTTTGTCTCTTCAATCGCCTGCCCGATCAGGTAAATTCTAGATATTATGCTTTCGTAGTAATTTTCTAAAACCTGTATAGCATTAGCAAGTTCGTTAATTCTGTTTTCGATATCAGATTGGCTCTGCAATTTATGTTAACACCATTAAATTCTTGGTTAATTAACTTATTTATCTTTTTATTTTACTAAAGCCCAACCATTTCCTTCAGAACAGACTTAAAGCTTGATATTAACCTTTTAGATTCTGCGTCTGAATTTCCGACATAAATTCCAAACCCATTAAGAAATGACTCAACAACGCTGTTTACTGTAAACATCTGAATATAATTATGATAATAGGTTACTGTTCTCTTGGGAGGAAGCAGGTGAAAAACTATTGCGTAGTCGCTTTTTGAAACGTTGTAGAGAGTTTTTGAAACTGTAAGCAGCAGAAAGGCAAGGTCCTGCAGCTCTTTTTGCGTAAGCTTTGTTATAGGTTTATAATGCGTGGTGCTGGTTATCCTTATTTCGTTGATCCGTGAAGGGGACCACGGGTAGTAAGCTATCCAGTTTTCATTGCTGTATATCAACTTTGAACCAGATTCTTCAGCCTTTATTACTTCGCATAATGGACATGAGTTTTTTTCTTCAAAAGCCTTCATGAACCTGTTCATCTCTTCGTTTATGGTTTTTGGAACAAAAGGTAGCCCTATTACGTCAAAATGGGGGTGTCCCTCCATATCCTCGCCCTTCGCAGAAAGCATTGTAACGCCTATGTATATAACCCGGTTCAGATCAGCCAGCTTTTTGTAAGTTTCCTGAATAGCGTACAGCGCTTCGTATATTTGATCTTTAGAAAGCTCGTGAAACGGCACGTGTTCTTTCCCTATGAAAATGGCATAATGCTTGCCTCTAGCTGGTTCGCTTTTGTAAGGCCAGTCGTTCCATTCTCCTGTATATTTATCATCGACCAGCGGCAATGGATGTTCTCCAACCAAAACGTCCCAGCTTTCTATATCGTCTTTCTTTATCCTGATAAAGCTTGACCTGTTCACGTTCTCCTTTGATATAGAAAAAATGGAACTAAATTCATTGTTACAAACAGGACACTTTAATGGAAAATTAGCGTCCCACTGTATGTGAGAAACGCCAGTTATGTTATCGTACCTTATTTGTGGCATCGTTACTATCTAAAAATCACTACAATAAAAGTTTTTTAAGCTCATACTTCTTTATGACGCCGCCTATATCGTTTATTTCATAAACTATCGGGACGCCTGTTGGAATCTCAACGTTTATTATGTCGTTGGGTGAAATGTTCTCCAGATACATCACTATTGACCTAAGGCTGTTTCCGTGCGCTACTACGAGAACGTTCTTTTTATAATAAATTAGGTCCAGCATAACTGTGTTCTTAAAAAAAGGCACAGTTCTCTTCTGGGTGTCTTCAAGGCTTTCCCCTCCAGGAGGTTTAATGTCATAGCTTCTCCTCCAGAGCTTTACCTGATCCTCTCCATAGATTCTTGCTGTTTCTGCTTTGTTCAACCCCTGAAGGTCACCATAATGCCTCTCGTTAAGATGATAGTCTTTTATGACAGGCACGCTGTATCCGATTTCCTTCAGTATTATTTCGAGAGTTTCTATAGCTCTGGAAAGCTGGCTCGTATACGCTACGTTGAGCTTTATGCCGCTTTCCTTTATGAGTTCTCCTGCGCTTTTTGCTTCCTGTCTTCCTTTTTCAGTTAGCGGAACGTCAACCCATCCAGTGAACCGGTTTTCCATATTCCAAAGAGACTCCCCATGCCTAACAAGTATCAAATAAACCATGCAAAGGTTTTAATTGTTCAGAAAATAAACTTTTTTATAAAAGCCATAAAATGAATTTAACGGTATAAACTTTAGACCTTGCGTTATTGTTCTTATATAGTCAGTGAACATGTGAACTGCCCTGACCTTACGGACAGGGCTTCCCAGTTCATCGAAAAGCTTATGTGTGGAATGTTTGCATTCCACCGTCGCAGAGGCGTTTCATCCCTGGGCGTCTCGCCTGCGTTCCACAGGCAAAGCCCATTTGGGCATCAATAATATAAAATTTCTTTATATAAAAACATTTCTGTAAGTGGCTATTCATCCCCTACCTCGCGGAAGGGGACTTAACCCCTTAACCCCAAACATTTAAAAAGAGTTTTTATACTCAGAAAAAAAGGTTATTGTATGGTTTTAACTATATTCTTTGTCAGACACGGACATGCAGAAAACAACAGGGACGGTTTATTCCCCAACGACCTAAAAAACGATTACAGGCTTACAGAAAAAGGTGTAGAGCAGGCCAGACAGGCAGCTGAATTTTTACTGGATTCAAAGGCTGAAGCAATATATTCAAGCCCAGTATACAGAGCTTACCAGACAGCAAAGATAATAGGCGAAAGGCTTTCCCTTGAAGTTGTGAAAGATGAAAGACTGAGAGAAGTCGAGCTTGGAACCCTTAGAAACAGACCCACAAAGGAAATATTTGAAAACGACCCTGATTGGTTCATGGAGTACTTTAATTCCGAAACTGTATACGGGCTGGAAAAGTATCAGAAGATCAGGGAAAGGATGCTAGATTTTGTAAAGAACACTTTTAAAAAAGGTTACACAAGAGTTATAGCAGTTAGCCACCTGGAACCGATAAGGGCTCTTCTTACTCTTCCGCTTAATGTTAATGGAAGAGAAGTCAGGAAGATAGAGATACACAACGCATCAATAAGCACGATGAGGTTTGAGGATCCAGATTTAAAAGAAATAAGAATACTTTCGGTAGACTGCGTCCCTCTTAACCGATTTTTTGCCTGATGGCAGTAACTTCAGCAAAAAATAAAAATGGCTAAAACGGTAAAACTTTTATGAAACTAATCCTGTACGGGAGCCTTTCGCGTAAGCTTGGAAAAGAACTGAATATTGAAGTAAATGGAGAAAAAAGTCTAAAAGAAATACTTGAAGAGCTTTCCACAAAAGAACCTGATTTAAAACCAGAAAATCCAAACATCCTGGTTTTTGTAAACGATGCTGAGGCATCCCTTATTGGGGGTCTTGCTTACAGACCTAAGAATGAAGACAAAGTGCTTATATTACCTGTGGCGCATGGCGGTAAGAATTGAAAATTTTGATAGATAAGGAACCTGATGGACCGGTTATTTTCAGGGTTAACCTAAAAGATGAATGTGTGAAGAAACCCGGTGTTCTTTACCTGGTAGCTTTACAGACGATCTTTGCGATACAGAATGGTGAGCTTCTTGCAAAAAAGCCTGAGATAGATTTTCTTATGAGGTTGGCAAGAACAGATCAGATTTTTTTGGCGAAAAAAATCTGCGGCGGATCAGACCACACTGTTTACATAATAGAGAAAGATGATAAAAATGTCGAAAAAATATCTGAAGACGATATAAATGAGGCAGAGCTTTCAGCTCTTGTAAGCGCTGGAAAAAGTTAAAAACATTTATGTAAACAACAACCTTGTTTATATAACATAATGATTGATGAAGAATTTTTAAACCGTTATTCGAGACAGATCGTTCTTAAAGATATAGGCTTAGACGGCCAAGAAATGCTTCTGAAAACTAAGGTTACGGTAGCAGGCGTTGGAGGGCTTGGTTCTATGGTTTCTTCGCTCCTTGCAAGGATAGGCTTTGGAAAAATTCACATAATTGATAGAGATGTCGTATCGTTAAGCGACCTGCACAGACAGATCCTTTATGATGAAGGGGATGTCGGCGTGCCAAAAGTTTATGCGGCAGAAAAAAAGCTTAAGCAAATAAATTCTAAAGTTAATATTTATCCGCACGCTTTAAGCGTTAACAATTTCAATATGATCAAAGGAATAATCAATGACTCAGATATAATAATAGACGGGCTGGACAACATGCGAGCAAGGTATAACTTGAACTTTATGGCGGTAACCCTGGGTAAGCCTTACGTCTTTGCATCGGCTATAGAAAACTACGGAAACCTTAGCAGTATAGTTCCAGGTAAGACTCCATGTCTGAACGAGTTTTACGGAGATTTTAAAGACCGTGAACTTCCGACATGCGCTACTACAGGTGTAAACCCGGCTATAGTTACATCGATAGCTTCTTTGGAAGTTAACGAGGCGATAAACCTTGTTTTAAAGGGGAGCTCGCCGTTTTTTGGAAAGCTTGCTCTGCTCGACCTAAGCGCTGGGAGCCTTGAAACAGTAGATCTTAAGAAAGATCCAGAATGCGATGTTTGCAGCATGAAGGCAAAACCAGAGATAGAGCCCTTTGTAGAAATTAGCTGCAGCAAAGACGGGTTTACTACAGTTTTTGTTAACAACTATGTTGATGGTTTAAACCTTGAAACCGTTTCAAGAAATTCCCGGATTAAGGTTGCTTTTAAAAATGAAAATTATATAGCAGGATTTTATGAAGATGCAAGGTTTACAGTATTCAGCACCGGCTATGCTGTTTTTCAGTTTAAATACTATGATGATGAAATAAAAAACAGGGTAGAAAAGATTTATGAGCTTATCATTGGGCGAGACCATAATAAAAAGGCTCTCTGATGTTTACAAGATAGATAAAGAAGAATTTGCCCCACTTAACTTTAAAGATCCATTCTTGATACTTATTTCAATCATACTTAGCCAAAATACTACAGATAGAAACGCATTAAAAGCCATGAAAAACCTTCTGGCGAACGGACTTACTAGCCCCCAAGACTATTTGAAAGCTGGTGCAGATAAAATAAAACCGCTTATAAAGGTAGCAGGTCTGTATGAACAGAAAGCAAAGACAATAATCAGCCTAGCTAGCTGGAGCCTTGAAAAATACGGAGGAGATCTTACAAAGCTGAAGCGGGAGGAACCTGAAAAAGTTTACGAGGAGCTTACAGAATTAAAGGGAATAGGACCCAAAACTGCTGATGTTTTTCTCATATTTTATCTCAACGCAAGGACGTTTCCCATAGATACTCATATAAAAAGAGTAGTAAAACGCATAGGAATAGCAGAAGGAAGCTACGACAGAATGAAAAAGAAACTACTTCAAGTGTTTTCCGATCCGATCAAAGCCCATATATTGCTTATAAAGCACGGAAGAACAACCTGCACCGCTAGGAAGCCTAAATGCAATCAGTGCGTAATCAATGATATATGCAAATATTATACATCTTTAAATTATTTTGAACAAAGCTATAGATGAATCTTAGTTATTCGTTAGAATCCATAGCTAAAGTTTCAAAAAGCGAAATAAATGCGTTTTTTGCGCTCTTAAAGTGTGAGGATGAATCTTCAAGCTCTGAATAACGGTAAACGATCCCTTCAGAGAAATTTTTTGAAATTCCAGCCGGTATCCCCCAGTTTGTCGGGTTAATTTTTAAACTCTCCAGCACATCCTTGGCATCGGTAAATTTGCCTGGTTCAAAAGAATACAGACGCATGTCGTTTTCGACCCAAACGTACTTGTGACTTTTCAGAAATCTTGTAACGTTTTCGGGAGAGTATACGGATGGACCTAACCTTATCTCAAAGTTTCTTTTATCGAACTCAAGAAAAACCGCTATCGTTACCCATGCATCTTGCTCTGAAACTGTAGACCTGATAATTCTGTAACCGCTGTTTTTAAAAGCGTTTCTTACAGCTTCTTCAGCTTTATAGTACATCCCCCATTTGATGTCTTCAACAAGATCAGGAGCCTTAAAAGAAACCATGACAACGCTGCCGGATGCTCTGTTTTCAGGCATTGACTGTCTTTCAGTGAAATATATAGCATCAGGAGATTTTAAGAAGTTTAGCGCTAACACTTTCAGCTTTGCTAAGATCCTGTTCTTGATCGCGAGAGCTAAATTCCTTTTCTGATCAACAGGATCAAGGATTATTACTGGAGTTGTAAAAACTTTTTTTGGATCATAATCGTAAGGCTCAAGCGCCACAACTTCTCCCTGTGTCCACGCTACGATGTTTTTAAGTATCTCTGTAAACGACCCGTACTTTACTGCAAGTATTTCGGATACATAACCGCTAACGCCACCCACTTTAATTTCAGCGCCGTAAAGCCCGTTGCTTTTAAGAAACTTCTTAAAGACTCTAATCTCGCCCCTGAGCTCGGGGTTAAGTTTTTTCAATAGGTACTCATTGTGATATCTGCTTCTGTCCATGCTGGTTATCCACTTACCGGGCTGAACATCTGCACACGGTACTAGGTTGAACTTTATACCGTTTATCATGCCTTCTACGTATGGGTGTTCTGCAAAATTCTTCCAGTAATTCAGGCCTGTGACGACCTCTTCAAGGTCTTTCAGCCCCTTTTTTCCTATTTCATCAGCTCCCAGAGCGGGGTCGTACAGAACAAAAAAATCAATATCGGCGTCTTCTGGCAACCATGTATCTCTTGCGTAAGAACCACCAATAATAAATTTTAAACCTCTAATTCTAAGCCTTTCAGATATAATATTTTCAACTTCTTTAACCCTCTCTCTATCTTTTTGATTCGGCGTAACCTGCTCTTTTATTTTTTTTACCAATTTCTTTATCTCCTCATAGTTTATGTCAAACTCAAAATTCATACGCTGAGACAGTGTAGCCTTGCAAACTATTTTAATTTAATGGGGATTATAATAGCAAAACGTCATTTTAAAGGTTAAACAAGATCATGCCTGCATGGCCAGAGCTATGTTTTTCAGCGCTGCTTCTTTATCTTCACCTATTTTCTGTACAAGAAAACCTATACCAAGCCTTTTTGCGAGCTCAGAGTTTATCCCTTTTTCAAGCGTTTCTCCGAGTATCCTTTTTGCAGTATCAGTATTCCCTCTCTGATAATGAACGACGGCAACGCAGACTTTTATAATTATGTGGATATCTTCTTTTTCGTTGCCATCGGCCCTGTGCCACAAATCTTCTAGAAGCTCATGGGCCTCCCAGCATCTTCCGTTCTTTACAAGGTATTCCAGATCATGATTACACTTTTCTAATTCGCATTCTTCAACCTTATTCAGTTTTAAAATCTGACCGATCTTTTCGCCCTCAAAAAAATTGGATATGTAATCCACCTCAATGTACTTCCCAACCCTAACATCATTAACCTGCAACCCTTTAGATCTCAACAATGTTTTAAGTTTCTGTGAGTCTACAAAGCTGTACGCGCTGTTTTCAAAAATAGCTAGACATCTCACGTTAAGAAATATCTAGAAGATGTTTAAAAAGAAAGAGCAGTTTTTAATAAGTCATTCAAAGATCAAGATGAATTTATGAATTCGTTGTGCACTGCGCGTATAGCTCTTCTGCAGTCCTGGCTGTTTATAACAAAACCTATGTTAAGCTCACTCGACCCCTGAGTTATCATTATTATGTTTATCTTTTCCTTTGCAACAGCTCCAAATAGCCTGCTAGCCACACCGGGAGTGCCCTTCATTCCCTCACCTATGATTGAGACGGCGCATACGTTGTCAAGTATCCTGTAATCCTGAATCTTTTCACCCATAAACTGAATCTCTATGATGTTCCTGTACCTGTTGACGTCGTTTCTGTCTATTATTATGTTGACTTCGGAGCCGGATGCGTTTTGAGTTACAGTGTAAAACTTGAGGTTAGAAAGCAAAAAACTGTTAAGAAGGTTTGGCAAAAGCGACTTTAGCCCAGTACCCTTTAACGTAAAAATAGCCAGGCTGTCAAGGTGCACGACAGCTTTAACTACGTTTGAAGAAACAACGCCTTCTCCCCTTATCATTGTCCCACTTTCAAGCGGAGCTTTTATATCGTTTACATAAAGCTCAACTCCTTTGGCCTTTAAAAGTTCCATAGCTTCCGGGTTAAATATGCTCGGGATAAAAGAAAAAATTTCTAAAGCCTCACTGTAGGATAGTATGTCTATTTTTCTTGAACTCTCTATGATGGAGGGGTCAGCGCTCATGAGCCCTTTTACGTTTGTCCACAGATCCAGCCTGTTACTTTCTGAAGATATAACGAGAAAAGACGCGACAAGATCAGAACCCCCGTCCTGAAGCTTAACTATCTTTTTATCAGAAGTCGAAGCCGTAAGTCCTCCTATAAGCGTTATGCTGTCAGGATCTGCGTTTTTTATAAAATTTTTGCACCTCTGGATTGATGCGTTAAGCATTATTTCGTTTCTTGATTGGTCCACTATGATTCCGGATTCATAACCGTTGTGCGTTTTAATTTTTTCACTATCGATCTTTTCTGTTAAAAATTTTTTTAACGATGAGATGACCATGTTCTCGACTGAAAGGTATATTTGGCCTTCCAGTGCAGGGTACGTTTCTTTTATCTTCGATATTAATTCAAGAATTTCAAGGGCACCATTAACCGATTCAAACGTCTTCTTTTCATCATAAAAACCTTTGGTTTTGAACCTTTCATATATTTTCTTAAATTGGTCTCTAGCCTTCTGATCATCTTGCAGGGCTGTTTCAATGGATCTTTTTATATCTTTTTTTATAGCTGATGGAACAGATACAACAAAAACACCGGAGTTTTTGTACCTTTTTTCGATAAGCTTCCCTATGTATTCTAAGTTCAGGTCTTCAATAGCGCTGCCGCTTATTTTAGCTATACTTTGCACGAGATTACAAAACAACAAGTTAATTTAAATTTTTCTTGCATCCATATTTATGACATAAGAAAAGTATGAAAAAAGAATAATATATGTAGATATACAGAAAGCATTTCTTATAATTAACACCCTGGTTAACTTTTTATTACATTCTTTTAAGAAAAGTTTTTATATGATAATTTAGAAATTATCTAAAGTGAAAGCCGATGTCGATGAATTATTCTAAGGTTCGTTTGAAAATTGGTGTAAACGAGATAGAAATTTATGGAGTAAAAGATGATATGGAATACCTGGGTCAGCTGGCTTTGAAAATTTACGACACGGTGTCTAAAAGTCCAGGTTCGTTGCAAAGCAAAGTTACAGTCGTAGAAAAAGAGGAAGAGCAAGCAAAGCAAGCCGAAAACATAATCCAGCTTCCAGACATACAGCCCGATCCGAATTCGTCCCTGCCGGCTAACATATTAAAGCTGTTCATAAGTGAATGGGGGAAGAAGCCCAGGCGGCTTTCTGAGGTAAAAGAAGTGCTCGACAGCTTTGGTCTCGTCTATCCAAAACAGACGGTAGCAGTATCTCTTTTAAGGCTTGCAAAAGAAGGAAAGATTAGAAGGTTTAAGAACGAGAGGGGAGAATATGTATATATTTCTGTTCCTTCGAAGATAATACAGGAGGAACAAGGTGAAATGGCATGAGTTCAACTCCACTAAAAGTCGACATAAGCTATGGAGAGCTTTCAGCAACGTTCAGCGGCAACCCAGATGACGTGCTCGTTGCAGTGACCAGGTTTCTGGCTTCTAACGTCCCAGCCATTGATGTTGCAAAAAAGGTTCTGCTAAAATACGATTTGCAGGAACTTATTCAGATGTTTTCAGACTACGTAAAGATCACCGATGAAGGACCCCGCATACTTGTCAGGGAAAACCTGAGCATAAAACAAAAGATAACCCTTCAGCTGGTTGGAAACAGGATAGCTTATCTGTTAAACAAGATACAGGATGAGCCTGTTACGTTGCAAGATCTAATAAACGTCCTTGGACTTCCAGGAAAATCGATAAGCAGCAGGCTGAGCGAGCTTGTTAAAGCAGGCTACATTACGAGAATTCAGGATTCGAAGACCACAAAATATCAGATATCTACTATGGGGATCAAATGGTTATCTGACACCCTTACGGGAAAAATCAAAGCCGATTAAAAAGTTTCTTTTGTATTGATAACTTGAACTTTTCCTTCAGTATATTTTTGCTTTATAATGTCCTTGAGCTCTTCGAGGTTTATCCCCTTAAGGGCTGATATTTCTACATAATCCTTTATTCTGCTGTCCTGGAATACAAATTCGTTTTTCTTCTGATCAATTTTGTTGAGCACGGCTACCACGTTATCTAGGTTCACTTCAAGCTCTTCAAGGACGTTCAGGCTCGCCATGTACTTTCTCCAGAAAATCTCTTCATCTAAACTGTAATCAAGGACAAGAAGTATTAGGTCTGAATATTTTAACTCTTCAAGCGTAGACTTAAAAGACTCGATCAAATAATGGGGGAGCCTTTCTATAAATCCAACCGTATCGCTGAGATAAACGTTATTCAATCCGTTTATCTTTCTTATGGTGGTGGTCAAAGTAGTGAACATCTTTCCGGTTACAGTTTTGTTCTCATTTGTAAGAGAATTAAAAAGCGTTGTTTTACCAGCTCCCGTATAACCTGCTAGGGCAACTATAAATTTATCTTCTTCGAGCCTTTTCTGTCTGTGCAGGCTTCTCCTCATTCTTTCTCTTTCGAGCTTTTTTCTTAAGCCGTTAATCTGCCTGTTAAGGAACCTTATGTATTTGTCAACTTCGTAAGCGCCGTAACCCATGGGACCGGTCTGCTCTCCCATCTTCGCTAACCTGACTGTCTCCCTAATACGTGGTACTTCATACTGTAACTCTGCGAGCTTTACCTGAAGTTTAGCTTCAGTTGTCATAGCCCTTTTTTCAAATATGTCTAGTATCAGTCTTATCCTGTCTATGGCCTTTACGCCAAGGAGCTTGCTAAGATGGTAGATCTGAGAAGCCGATAGCTGTTCATCGATTATCACGAGTTCCGGTTTCAATTCTTCTGTCAACTTCTTTAACTCTTCTGCCTTTCCTGTTGGCATCCCGTACTTGCCTTCTTTCATGCTTTTTACTTTAAACGAAACTAACGGGATGTACCCCGCTGAAGAAACCAGCTCAAGTGCTTCTTGCTCAGAGTAAGGTTCTCTGTAAGTTACAACTATGGACTTTTCGTTCACTTTCTGAGTTTCACCTTTAAACTGTACTCGATCTTCCTTAGAGTTGGATAATCTGGGATGATTTTTTCCTGCTCGATCTTGGCAAGGAGGGATGGTTTTATTCCTATCTTTCTTCCAAGCTGTTCCTGGGTCAGGTTCATCTTCTCCCTCATTTCTTTTATTATCCTTCCGTAGCCATCTATAAGCTCGTATTCATCTTCAACCTGATTTCTTGAAGGTCTGATTAAACTGTTTTCTTTTATGGCGCCGCTTTTGCGTTCGTTCACTATTTTTCCGTACTTAGCACATTCTTCACATACTTTCAAATAAGCGCCATCTACTTCAATGGTTATAGGTTTGCCGAATATTGGTTTACCGCATATCTCGCAATTCATTCTTTTACCCTAGTTATAATTTTCCACATATATACGATTTACGCTGACCTTTAAGCTTTCCCGAAAGAGAATTTTGAACGACAGATAATGCAATGCTAGGACTTAACGCCGTCACGAATAGTTTCAAAATAAATAGCTTTATATAGGTGCTTATCATATAATATTTTGTGCCTGAAAGATCTTGAAAGAGGCATGTTTGCTCCTTGGCCTTCACTCAAGGACCATTATTAGATATTCAAAAGTTTCTTCTAGTACACAGAAAGATGACTTAGGAGGTTGTGAAGCGTGCTAAAGAGCTATTCGCTTAAGCATAAGCTCGGAGATGAGCTCTTTCCGCTTCTCAAAGCTTACAGAGAAGCTGTTAACAGAGTGCTTGAAGAGCTTTGGAACAGCATAGAGTGGAAAAAAAGGAAGGTTAATGGAAAGAAGCAGTGGAGGCTCTTGCTGAAAAATACGTCAACAGTTTTATTCATTAACCAGCTTCTTGTTATACTCTGGCCAGTCAGTCATAATTTTACATAATGCAACTTGGTTAAATTAATATAGAATAAAAAATATCATGCAATGTTGTCAAAATAATGCAACAAAGCAATAGTTTTATATTATTTAAAATTATCATATATTAACAATGGCGTGTCCATGGCATCTTTATAATTTATCATCAAAATTGATGGTAAGTAAAGGCAAAGTCACAGTTTACATTTTCCAGATAATCGTTTCAATATTGATTTCATACTTGAGCACTGCCCTTTACGGGGTTCTGAGCTATAACGGCTTTCCTCTTTTCTATTTGGCCATGCCTTTTTACATTGCTTTCATAATGTGGTGGGGTACATGGGGAATGGTAGGCGTATATGCAGGAAGCTTTATAGGCTCGGGGCTGCTTTTTGGGCTAGGCTTTGATCAGTCACTGGTTTATTCTGCGGTTTACTTAACGGCTTCTTTGTTACCCTTTCTTTTCTACAGGGGTCCGCTCAGAAATAAAGGCATAGACCCATTTTTGAGAGATCTGTTTTATAAAAGGATAGGATCGTGCATAACAAACAGAAAATCAGCCTGGGTTTGGTTTTTACTTATAGATGTTGTTCTTGCCAACCTCGCAGGGGCAACCATGGGCGTTGGAATTGTTTATTCTTTAGTCCCGCCTCTTCAGATTGTCCTGTCATGGTGGCTGCACTGGCTGGTGAGCGGCGCTCTGGCTACGCTGCTGCTCTTACCTCCTCTTGTCGTTATTTTAACGGATTTTATGGAAAAAAGAGGAACAATAAATAGTGGCCTTCTGAGCTGACTGCAGAAAATCAGCTTTCGGGTTCAAACTCAGCTATTATGACGCCTGGCCCGTTGATTGTGACTGTTGTTTCTTCTGCGCTGTAATTTGAAATCTTTATAGAGCTTCCCGTTGTTACCCAGCCAGAAAATCTGTATCCAGCGTTTGGATCAGCGCTTAATGTTATTTTGCTACCGTTGGGGAACCAGTATGTTCCGTACATACTTACTGTTCCCCCGTGAATGTTTCCAGACGTTATGTAGACGTAAAAGTATACGCTGTAGTTAACGTTTATAGAAACGCTTCCGAAAGCATTTATGAAAGATGGATAGGCTGATGGAACGTATTCAATCTGTTGCGTGAACACAGGGTTTATGCCCAGGCTGTACCTTCCTGAATCAACGTTCAGAATCACTGAACCTTGTGAAGAGACAAAACTGTAGCCACCTATCGAACCTGACCATGAAGTTCCTTTTGGCAACCCATTTTCGTTAATCTTTACTTTAGAAGAAAATAGTGAAGTTTTTAACGAGCTGGATGATGCGCACGGATCGGTTCCTATGCTGGAGTTACCGCTGTAATAGGCCCTCCAGCTGTAAGTTCCTCCGTGGACATATGGAATATCGATTGAAACTCTTCCCTGAGGGCCGGTATTTACGCTTACCGAATAATTTCCGTATTCAGACCACAGAGTTATCTGAACAACCTGGTACGGGATCGGAGCATTTGTAATCTGATTAATCAGGCTTACAGTTAAGTAAACTTCACGGTCGTAAAGAGAGACAACATGCACGCTGATGGAAGTCTTTACAGGGTCTACAGCCAGCAACCTGTAGCTCTTACCGTTTCCGGTTATGTTCACCATGGTTATCTGGCTGAACTCGCTAAGGTTCTGTGAACCGAAATAGAATTTGTAAGGTGTCTGGTTAAACTGATCCTGAGATATGACCAGAAAGTACAACCCAGGCTTTACCTGGGTTTGCTCCCCAGAATTTATTATTATTATGTTACCCTGTTGGTCTACAAGCTCGCCGTACGCGTTAAGCAGGCTGGAACTGGACGATATCACAGAAAAGTTAATGACGTTGTACTTCAGAAAGACGGCTTTAAAGCTTGATGGATATAAAAGAACAAAAGTTCCGTTTACCGGAGATAGATTCCATCCTGAAAAATAGTAACCGGGATATGCTGCCGGGCTCAAACTTACACTGGCCATATAAGGCAAGTAAGTTGTGAAGTTCTGAACTTTAAAAGAGGTTCCGTCATAGTAAAAGTAGATATAACCTCCAGGGGTTGAAGATATGCTCACTTCAACATAAGATACAGAAATCTCTGTAATAGGTGAATCCATAATTACGCGGGACTTTACATAAGGACCAGTGTAGGATCCGTTTCCTTCGCCCTTCCAGAATACAAATTCATAACCTGGATTAGCGCATGAGGAGATATTGACCAGTGATCCTGAATCGTACCAACCTGAAGATGGAGATACCGAAGCTGAACCTTCCGGATAAACGCTCATGTTCAGGTAATACTGCTTCTGATAGCTTCCTGTCAACGCTACCGGAGATGACGGCATCGAGAATGAACCCGTCTCTCCTGTCGCTTGCCCGGAAGTTGAGGCCCAGACAAAGCGGACACCGGTGCCACTAGGAACTGGAGAATTCCATGAATATGTGACTGTTGAACCCGGCGCTATGTACAGCGTGACTGGTAACTGAGAATATGTGTATGGGTTGCCGTTAACTGTAACTATGGTTCCCTGCGCGCTTGATTCAAGACCGTTAGCTGATATCGTAAGAGCCACATTATAGTTCGCAGTTTCAGTGATAGGTGAATTCATTGTTATTGTAGCAGGATTATTCGTTCCTGTGTATGAGCCTGATCCAGAACCGCTCCACGAAGCAAACTGATAACCAGAATTCGCGGTTGCAGAAATTTGAACCTGAGTTCCAGCATTATACCATCCAGAACCCGGAGACACAGAACCACCACTTGACGGGTTCGCATTAATGGTTAAGTAGAATTGTTCCTTGTATGAAGCCGTTACAGAACCTGGCGATGACACTGTTATTGTACCGCTTTGCGATGTTCTAAGACCCGACGTGCTTGTCCACACGAATTGCGTGCCTGTTCCACCTGAGACAGGCGAAATCCACGAAAATGAGATTGATGAACCAGGCGAAGCATAAATCGTCACTGGTAATTGCGAATAAGTATAGCTTTGGCCATTAACCGTTAAAACAGTTCCTTGCGCGTTGCTATTAAGGCCACTCGCGCTAAAAGTAATACCGATATCAAAGTTAGCCGTTTCATTCACAGGACTATTCATTGTTATTGTAGCTGTGTTGTTCGAACCAGAGTATGAACCTTTACCGCTTCCAGACCAAGACATAAATTTGTACCCGCTTTTTGCTAGAGCCCATATGGTTATCTGTTCTCCAGCATCGTACCAGCCTGAAGATGGAGATACAGTTCCTGCACCCTTAGGTTTGACCTGCATTGTAAGGTAATACTGTAACTGCCAGTTCGCCATTTCAGTTATGGGCCCGTTCATCTTTACAGTAGCTGGATTGTTCGTGCCAGAGTAAGAACCAGGCCCTGTGCCAGTCCATGATACAAATACATACCGCTGTCCTGGGCCTGTAGAGACAGGTGTCATCACGCTGAAATTTACGATCATACCTGCGTCGTACCAACCATAGCCCTGCGGATTGCCCAAGTTATTGGGGGAAACCACGCTTAAGTAGTACTGTTCCTGATAATTACCCGTCAGTGTCTGTGGTGTCGCTGGCATTGTGAACAAACCTGATTGTGCGTTATCGATTCCGCCTGTAGAACTCCATACAAATCGCTGTCCGGAAATGCCCGGTATTGACGAATTGAACGAATAGCTTACGGTTGAACCGGGCGAAATATAAACTGTAACGGGCAACTGTGAATATGTGTATGGGTTGCCGTTAACTGTAACTATGGTTCCCTGCGCGCTTGATTTAAGACCGTTAGCTGATATCGTAAGAGCCACATTATAGTTCGCAGTTTCTGTCATCGAGTTGTTAACCTGTACAGTTATTGGGTTGTTAGTGCCCGAGTACGATCCTGAACCACTACCGTTCCAGGAAGCAAAAGCCCATCCTGAATTTGGATGGGCATACAATTTTACCTGAGATCCGTATGCAACGTAAATCGTTGCTGTTTGCGAAGGTTGAACGGTGCCGTTCCCCCCGCTCCAAAAGTAAGAAACGGATCCACCGCTTTCAGACGTTATGGTTAATCCTACGAGCATCGGTTTGGGCGTTTTGCTGATGCTCACCCTGACAGCTGATGAAGGCGTTGTCCTTACCCTGAACCAGAAAACATGAATCCAGTCTTCTGAAGTCTGCGCCAGAGCCAAGGTTAATAATCCTGGAAAATTTGGGCCTGCAGTGTTCGAGTTTTTGTACGAGATTGTGTAAGAATAGTTGATCTGTGAAAAAACTGTACTTCCTGAAAATCCGATGGTAAACACTGCAGGTGATGTAATCGGTATGGCAGTCTGTATTAGGGGGGGAGGAAACCCGTTGCTTGTAGCGTTTGTTGTAGAAAGGTACTCTGTAAAGGTCGGAAAGGCAGTTAATGCTTCCTGGACCCCTCCGGAATTTCCCGGAGGTATTAAAGTGTAGTTTGATGTTCTGAGCTGATTAAAAGAAATACCGGGGTATACGTTGTCAGACCCCATATGGTACTGAGAGTTTACAGATGCGTTTGCCACCCATTCAAAAGCGTCAACAGTATAATTTCCTGTATAAGACTTCTTCATCGTAAATTGATAGCCATTAACAAGCCCTGCATTGAGCCACATTCCATCATTAAAAACCGCAAACCCAGGCAAAGTTCCGTTCAGGTCCCATACATCGAGTGACCTGTTGTTCATAAAATTCGTATAATAATCAAAAACGTACATCCCGTTGTCGTATTCTCCGTATTTTGGCGAAAGCTGCGGCGCTTCTCCCATCCAATAACCGTCAAAAGTCTGGTTGTGTTCAAAAACCATATAAATTACTGTATTACCTCTGGGGACACCGTCAGGCAAGTTAACCCAGATAAGCGCGGATTGCGAGTTTAAAGGAGACGTGCCGGAGTAACTTTCTAGCCATGCATGAAGCATTGTCCCGTTAGAAAACATAAACCTTATGTTTCCGAGATCTGGAGAAAGATAACTTTTGTATAAAGATGGATCAAAAGTTACATTAAGCTGATAGCTTCCCCTTATGCCTGAGCTTGAATAAAGATTGATCGGTACATAGTAAACTGGCTGAGCCGCAACGTAATGGGTATAGGGCGGAGCATAAGCTATCAGTAATAAGCTGAACACTGTTAAGATAAGAACGCGCATTTTCATAAGATGTTTGACTATAGCCGAGACCAAAATATAAATTTTAGCTTTAACCAGCACTCCAAAACGACACAAAAAATGAGCCCTGTTACATTTTTTAAAGATTAAAAATTCAGTAAAAAAGCTATCTTAAACAAAAAGGTAGAAACAATTTCGAAGATTTCCAGACATTAAGGGTGCAGCATTGCAATAATTAATTGGCGAACACAAACAGGCATCACGTAAAGCCATTGCGTTAGCTTACTTAATGATTAAATTTGGGAATTTATGGTCAAAACCACAAACACCAAAAAGTTAATTAAACGGTTATTATGAACATTTAACATGCCTACACACGGCAGTATTACAAAAGCGGGAAAAGTCAGATCGCAAACGCCAAAGCTACAGGGTAGAGAAAGGCATAATCCGCCTCCACGTGTATCTCTAAGAGCTAAGTATGTTAAGAGGGTAGAACTGAAAAGAAACCCGGGACAGAACTGGGTATTTTTAAGAAAGTAAACAATTTTATGGTAGCACAGAATTCAAGAGTTCTTGAAGCTCTATATCTGAAACTCCTTTCGTTAAGCTCACCTGTCTTTTTTCAAGAACCTTTTCCAGCTTGTGTATAGCGTCTACAAGCGAATTTCTTATTCCCCATCCATCGCCTGTAACAGATGTTTTGACGTACGGACCGTTTGCCTGTATCCTTATTATAACGTGCGGTTTGCCTTTTCTCTGCCTTTGGTCCCCGCTTACGTAAACTGTTAGCGTTGAATTCTGCAAAATTTTTGAATATTTCCTTGTCAAGCTTACCATCCTGCTTCTTATCGTCTCAGGATCATATTCGAGTTCTTCTATGACTCCTTTCCTTGAAAGCTGAAGGAATATTGCAGGTTCTTTAACTTTTATGGAAGCTATCTGTTTGAGAAGGTCCTCTTTTGTCAAGATGCCGCTGAGATGCCCATTTTTTGTGACAACCACAGATGAAAACCTGAATTTTTTCATCAGTTCAAAAGCTTCAAAAGCATTGGCGTTTTCATCTATCGTCTTTACATCTTCTGTCATGATTGATTTTACTGAGCCCTCGGCTATGTCTTTCATCTCTCCAATAGGGCTATCCCTTTTCTGCCTGAATTTTGGCTTGATAACCTTCTGTATTATGTCGTGTAGGGTTACAATTCCGGCTACCTTTTTATCTTTCATGATTATAACTCGTGAAACACCAGCGTTTCTCATGGTAGAAAGAAGATGTCCTATTGTTGAATCTATGTCAAGAGTAACTGGATCGGGCGTCATTATGTCCTTTGCAGCTACGTTCCTGAAAACGTTGCGGCTTTGAGATATTACGTCATCAGCAAAGACTCCGCCGCCAAGGCTACCATCCTGTAAAACATATGGCAGAGTTTTAAAACCGCTTTCTACCATAAGCCTGCTTATATCTTCTATGTTTTCGTTACCGGATAGCTTAGGCGCCACTTTCATAAGGGTTTTCACTTTGGTGGTTGTAGGATCATAATTAAGTTTGTAAGCAAGGCTTTCGTTTATTATTCCCTCATAGAACAAACCTTCAGAAACGACAATGAGATCCCTCTGTTTTTCGAATAGATCCTGTATTTCTGAAATTGTTTTGTTCTTGTCAACAGTTATTATGTCTTTTTTGATAATGTTTTCCAAGCTCATGTATAAATTATAAACTTCTTAAAATAAAAACGTTTACAGACGTTCAAAATCGTTTAAGATCCTTTCCTGAAGCGCATCAAACTGCTTGTATAGCTCTTCAACTGTTATGTATTCATTTACGATCATATAGTCAGCAATAGCTATCACAGAACCGATGCCAAGTTCGAGCTCGATCTTATCCCTTTCTTTAAATTCGTTAAAATCCTTGGGATCATCTTCTCTCCCTCTGTTCTTAAGAAGATAAAATCTTCTTCTTGGGCTTGCGTGAAGAGCCAGAATTATTATGCGCGCGTTCTTGCTAAAGAATTCAACTTCATTAGGAGACCTTATACCATCGATTATAATTAGTTTTGAATTGCTTTTTTCTATTTTGTCGAGCGTTAGCTTTGCTACTATGTCTTTTCCGCCTTGTTCTCTAAGTATCTTTACAACTTTTCTCTGACCTTCTTTGCTCAGCCCATAACCAAGCTCTATGCTTTTTTCTCTGATTACGTTGCCCATAGAAAAAGTGGGTATCCCGAGCTTGCTGGAGACGTAAGAAGCTATAGTGGTCTTACCTGCACCCGGCATGCCGGTTATACCTATAATTCTGACATGCTCCAACTCATACCCATTATAACAAACTATATTTTAATCGTTCTGTTTGTTCATGATTTTATAGGAACCGTTTTATCAGTAAAATCATTAGTTCACTGGGATTGAACCTTCTTGTTACAGCCATAAGAGGCTTTGAAGAATATTCAGCTCACGAAGCTGAACTGCTTGGTTGCAGGGCCATCGAGACCAGACAAGCTCGCGTTGTTCTTGAAGGGGATTACAGCTGCATATATGTGCTGAATAATTTTGCAAGAACTATCAATAAAGTTCTTATATTATTAAGCAGAGAAGCTGTCCAAAACTTGGATGATATATACAGCAAAGCTTTATCAATAGATTACAGCTTCATAAAGCATGATCAATCCTTTGCGGTTAGATCTGAAAGAAGCGGAATACATGAATTCACCTCTATCGATATAGCAAAGGTTGTAGGGCAGGCAATAATAGATTCTTATCAGAGAAGCACAGGTAAAAGGCTCAAAGTTAACCTTGACGAGCCAGATATAGAGATAGAAGCTGACCTTATAGGTAACGAGCTCTTCATAAGCGTAAACACTACAGGTAACGGGCTTAACTTTCGAGAGTACAGAGTTTATAACCATCCCTCTTCGTTAAAGCCAACCCTTGCCTCTTCACTTATTATAATGTCTCAGTGGGAAGGATCAAGCTTTATAGATCCTTTTACTGGAGGGGCAACCATACCCATTGAAGCCGCGCTTTACGCTAAATCATCACCAGTGAGGCCGTCCGGCAATTTTCTGTACAAAAAGCTCAGCTTTTACGATAATAGAGACGAGGAAGAAGCTTTAAAAAATATAGGTAAAAAGTTTGACCTTAAAGATAGAATCGTAGGTATAGAGGTTTCCCGAAGGCACTTTACTGGCGCATTAAAGAACGTAAGCGCAGCCAACCTCGGCGAAAGTATAGATATTATTCTGGGGGACTCAATAAAGATCGATCTCCAGAGAAAGTTTAAATTCCTCATTTCAAACCCGCCGTACGGCATAAGAAGCGGTAGAAAAGAAAAGGTGCTTAAGATTTATGAACTTTTTGTAAGAAGGATGGATAAAATTCTTGAAGATGATGGCTGTGGAGTGATGATTACAACTGAATATAAAAAGCTTTCAGAACTTTTAGGAGAAAGAGGCTACAAAGTCCTGAAGGTTAACACGGGGCTTCATGGTAAGCTCTGGGTTGGGGCAGTGCTTTTTAGAGCTTAACCAAGAGATTTCCTTAGCCTGGCCATTTCTGTTATGTTTTTTACTATTTCTTCTCTGTTATTTTCAAACAGAGCAGCAAGAGTTAACGTTGAGAGCAACCTGTGCTTTAAAACGTCGTATTTTTCGCCTAGCTTCTTTATTCCAAAGTTCGATTCAATAAAGCTGATGTCATTTTTAATCTGCTGAATTATCTTTTCGTTTACAACCATTTTATCCTTGAGTATTTTTAAATTTTCATCAGAAAAATAATCTATAGAAGCTTTAAGGTCTATATCCAAGAACCTGAAGGCTGAAATTAGCATGTTCCATTCTTCTTCGTTTAACTTATCAAGAGCAGAAGCTCCAAAAATTTCAGGCGGAAGTCCAAGGCTGTATAAAGTGCTTACAAAAGTTATAGCCCTTGGTAGAGTTATTTTTCCAGCATTCCTCGAGTATCCAAAAAGCCCTATGTGAAGCTTTCTGGCCCTTCTTCTTGGCACAAAGCCCGCTAACTCGTTTATCAGAGGTGCCAGGCCTTCTATAACTGTTTGATACACAGGAGTGTACGTATCGATTATTTTCTTAAACGTATTGAGTTCGTCCGCGCTAAAGCTCTCTTTTTCGTAAGGCTTACTTATATTAAGAAATCTTATTGCGCTTCTGGTTTCTTCTCCTTTATAATCATATCTGAAAGCAGATTGTACAGTAAATGTCCACACCCCTCTGTATTCGTTAAAAACGTTTTCAACGTTTAAGGGGTTTAAATGACCTCTGAACGGAAGGCTTCCTACACCGATTATAGGATATATGGGTATATTGTAAAGCTCTTCGACTTTCTTCAGCTCGCTAAGCGCGTGCTTTGCAAGCAGAACCGCAGATACTATGCCGTAATTCATGGCTGGGTCAGACCTCGCTATAAATACCCTGAGGTATGAAACTTTGATCGAATTTACGTACTTTTCGATTATGCTTTTTATGCTAAGAAGTGAGTCCTTATCTTCAACCAGAGGAATGACTTCTAACCATTTAGGCTTTATTTCACCTATCAAATCTCTAACTTTAAGGTTTTCCGTCAGCTGCATGTTTTCTTTGTTTATGACCGCCTTTTCATAGTACCTAGCTAAGGCAATAAGCTGTTCTGGATGTGTGGTAAAAGGTAAGATGGCTTCAAAAACAGGAACAGTAACAGCTTCGCCGTAAAATTTTTCACCTACATCATGATTTATCGGTATGCTTTCTAAAGTTTCAGCAAAAACCTTCCTGTCGACGCCCTCGATGAACGGGTTAGGTACTCTGTATGTTAAAAAGATATGCTTTCCCAGAACGTTATCCTTAAAGTATTCTGGATACATGGTAAAAAGCTTTCTCGCTACGTGAGTGTCAACATCTTTCCCTTCTGCATCCCACATTACTTCTTCTACACCGTAAAAAGAATAAGCCAGATAAGCCTCATAAACCTCGTCGTCTCCCTCTATAGAACCTTTTCCTTTTACCCAGTCCGGAACGTTCGCATTGTCCGGATGCTGTGTAGCCATAGTTCTTGGGATCTTTCTCATGTTTTCATAAGATTGTTATGCGTCCATATTTAGCTCTTTCTTTTGCAACTTACAAAGGATAAAGCTCTTTTTGTTTTTAAAATATAATAAAAATTGTTTAAACCCATTTATTAAAATGAAAAATTCCTTCTTTGATGACTGACTTTGGTTTTGGAGCTGAAGCCTTATGTCCTAACAGTATCATCCACTGGGGTTCAACATGTTCTGGCAGAAGGAACATTTCCTTGAAAATGTCAGGCCTGACAAGGGGAACTGCTCTCCAGTGGGCGCCAAGGCCAATACAGTTCGCGGCTATAAGGATGTTTTCAGCAACTGCTGCAAGGCTCTGAATCCCCATGATCCTTTCGAGTTCATTTTCTTTTCTCAGCTTTTTTATGTTTAGCAAACCTATTAGAATAACCTGTGCCGATGAAATTATTTTGTAGGTCCTCTCAGCTTTTTCAAAGTCTGCCTTTCCGCTCTTAACGTATTCTTCTTTTAGCGTTGATGCAAGTCTTTCAATCAGCATTTTTTCAGTAATTATAAAAAAGTCCCATGGCTGTTCGTTATGGGGACTTGGCGCGCTTATTGCGGCCTGCATTATCGCCTTTATATCTTCTTCCTTAACTGGTTCATCGGTAAAATTCCTGATGCTTCTGCGGGTATAGATACCTTCTAAGCAGTCCATCATTTTTTTTATAAAGGTTAAATAATTAAGTTTTTTAAATAAGTAGTGAAATTGAAGCTGGGTTTTGTAGGATTAGGAAAAATGGGACAAGCGTTGGCTCTTAGAGCTATACAATCAGGGTATACTGTTTACGGCTATAACCGAACTAAATCAAAAGTAGATTCGATAAGAGATAGAGTTGAAATTCTGCCATCCATAAGCGACGTCGTAGAAAAGAGCGATGTAATACTTGTAGCCGTTACAGACGATGAGGCGGATGAAGATGTTATTCTCGGAAATCACGGTATATCCGATTATATAAGGCCAAACAAAATGATAATAGACTTCAGTACAATTTCTCCTATAATGTCCAAGTACATAAATGAAAAACTGAAAAGAAAAAACGCTTACAGGTTAGAAGTGCCGCTAATAGGAGGGCCTGCTAAAGCCCTCAGGGGTGAACTCATAGCTCTTATAGGAGGAGACAGGTCAAAATATGAAGAAATGTCTGACCTTATAAAGACGTTTGCGATAAGGACAATATATGCTGGGAACATAGGAGATGCGCTGTCGCTCAAGCTGGCTTTCAATCTCCTCGTTGCAGGTTATGCTGAACTGATAGCTGAGGGATTGGCGTTTGTGCAAAAGATGAAGGTCGATCCAAGGTTGTTTGTGTATCTTATAAACGCCAGTGGTTATAAGACAGAGTTCAGCGAAACAAAGGGGCAAAAGATGCTCGTAAGCAACTATGAACCGACCTTCTATTTAAAACACATGAAAAAAGACCTTGGATTGATTTCAAAGGTTGCAGATAAATATAACGTTTACCTTCCTGTTCATTCAACTTTATGGAGCACGTACACTGCGGCAACTGAATATGGGCTTGCAGAAGAAGATTACAGCGCTATTCTGGAGTATTTACTAAAAATTAATAAATTAAAAGAATAAAACAAACATGAGCCGGGGTGCCGGAACGGCCACGGGTGCGGCTGCAGACCGCATTTATGTGGGTTCAAATCCCACCCCCGGCTAATTAATTAAAGGTTAAAAGCCTGAGCCTTTTTAACTATAATAAATATGGACATTTATAACTATGAAAACAAATTTCAATCAATCTATGAGAGGATAGATGATCCAGACATAAAGAAGTTCATTGATACCTTGAAATTAAGCAATTACTCAACCCTGAGGATGCTAAAGTACGCCTATACGCTTGGAAAGTTCAAACGAATAATAGGAAAGCCACTAAGGGATGCAACAAAGCAGGACATAGAGAAGATCGTTGCAGAAGCTATAAAGATGAAGCCTCAGACTAGGGATACAGAACTGAGAATAATAAAGATATTTTATCGGTGGCTCAGGACAGGATCTTTGGAAAAAAGTACTCCTTATCCTTCAGAAGTTGCGTGGATCAAACCAGGCATTAAAAGAAATGAGATAAAAGAGCCTGAAATTCTCACAGAGGATGAAGTAAAAAGGATGATCGATGCAGCCAACAACTTAAGGGATAAAGCTTTCATAGCCGTTCTCTATGAAGGAGGCTTTAGAATTGGAGAGATATTGCCTGCAAAAATAAAGGACGTTTCATTTGATGAGTATGGAGCCAGGATAGTGGTTTCAGGCAAGACAGGTCCAAGAATAGTTAGGCTAATAACTTCAGTTCCTTTATTAAGCCAATGGCTTGAAGTGCATCCCAAAAAGGATGATCTTGAAGCGCCGATATGGATGTCAAAAGCGAAAAAAAGGATTTCTTATAAAGAAACTATTAAGCATTTAAAGGAAACAGCTGTGAAAGCAGGGATCCAGAAGCGCATATACCCGCATATGTTTAGGCATTCAGCAGCAACCCAAGCTGCGCAATTTCTTACTGAATATGAAATGCGAATAAGGTTTGGATGGTCCCCTGGGTCAGATACGCCTTCAAGGTACGTTCACATCAGAGACATAGACAATAAGATAGTTTCATTGTACAAGGGCAAGGAAGTTGAACCACCTAAGCCAGCCCTTCTCCCGATTAAATGCCCAAAGTGCGGTTATGAAAACACGCCAGGCATGCGCTACTGTGGGCGCTGTGGATCCCCATTGAACCCTGAAGAAATAGAGAAGGTTAGCGTTGAAGCTCAAAAGATTAAAGAGTATGAAGAGATAATTAATGAATTAACTGAATCGATGAAACAATTAAAAAGAAAGGTCAATGAATTGAAAAGAGACTACCTCAAATTAAAAGAAAGCATACAAGAAAAAAATCAAGAAAAAAATTTCTAGTATGTGTATGTTATTGTTACGGTTTCAGTAGCACCACTAAAGATTGAACCTATCTCTACTTGTACAGTGCCTGGTAGGGCAGGATAACTTACAGTGCCTGAATAGCCAACATTAATTGGACCACTACTGTAAGAAATACCATTTGAAGAAGTTCCTTTTATTACAACCGTTGTATTATATACCGTAGATGACAAAACATCAACTGTTATGTATCCTGCATAGTTTATGTTATTAAATGTAAAAGTATAATAGGCTCCAGCTGGTTGGCTAATTGTTTGTGAATTCACTAAAGTTTTTGTTTGAGAAAGACTCACAATTGACTGTAAGGATGAGTATTGGGAGTTCAAAGATGAGTATTGAGATTGCAAGGATGAATATTTAGATTGAAGAGAAGAATATTGGGAGTTCAAGGATGAGTAATTCGATTGTAAGGATGAATACTGAGATTGCAAAGAAGAGTATTGAGACTGAAGAGAGGAATATTGAGACTGCAAGGATGCGTAATTCGATTCTAAAGTTGTATATTTAGAGTTCAAAGAAGAGTTGTTCATATAGAAATATGCTGCAGGCATGCCTGCTATCACAAGTCCAATGATCAATCCTATAACGATTCCAAGACCAAGACGGCTTTTTGTTTGTGAAGGTCCGCTTTGTTGAGATCCAGACGGCGAAGCGGAATATATTGGATTTTTCATCACAAAAAGTTATGATATAAATAAATATAAATCTTTATTATACCCCTCTCCCCCTAGTGCACATAAAATTAATATTTTTCTTATTGTGCCATCACTATCATGCAAGCTAAGGCTATAATCAGCGAGATAAAAAAGCAAATAGTGCTGGAAGAGTACCAAGACTACATAGAATCTGAAATAGAAAGGAGAGTACAAGATTACATCAGGATGATAGAGGAAAGGTGTGAGAGAGAAATATCAAGACTGAAATATGAGAATGAGCGGCTTATAGAGGAGAATAATATGCTCTATGAAATTATCAATTCAGCAAATATTATAAGCAGAAAACAGATAGGATACGGAAAGTTGGAATGAGATTAATCTAATTTTGCCTTTTTGAATGCTGCGTACTTTTCCCCTGTTTGTTCATCTACCTCAATATACCAAATAATATAATCTCCTTTCTGAAGACCGAGTTCTTTAACAACTTCAATAGGTATTATAACACGCATTTCGCCTGGCGCTGCCTCATTTACTTTGATTAATTTACCTACTTTTTCCTTCATGACATACGTATGTAATATACATCTTATTAATATATGTTTTTTGACATATTATGCATGTTTAGATAATCTTACATGGTATGCATAAAACTTATATATTTGGCATTTTATATCTAGTATGCATGACTGACTATGCACATATTTTAATAAAAAGGAAAACAAAAAAGCTACTCTACGCTAATTTTAGAGCCCACGAAACATGGGACACGTTCCTTCAACGAATATTTGAAGAAGCGATGAAGTATGAAGCGGGCTGTATGCCCAATGGCTTGGCAACCGTGGAGGGGCTAAACACCTCCAAAAGTGGCGCCCAACGACTGGAGGTTAGGGAACAACAATGACAGACAAAGTAGACTTTGAGCTAAAAAAGATAGAGAAAGATGTTGATGACATCATAAGAACAATTGATGAAATGTTGAATAAGATGGAGAGGGTTGCAGCATGATAACTAATACTACTATTGAACGTTTCGGTCAGCTTACAAAGGCATTACAGGATCAAGGTCTACAAGTAATAGGATCAATAAGCGGGCAAGGGTTGCATATAACAATAAAAGCCAGAAAAATAGTAATAACGGAATTAAAAATAATAACGATATATCAGCGCTATGGACCAATAGTAATATATTTGGATGGAATCGAAAACGGCTTAGCAAAATTATACGTGAAAGGCTTTGGAGAGTTCAAGGCTTCAGTTACTCTAGATTGCTCTGAAATAAAAATTTATGTAAGGGATGACTGGATATGAACGAAGAGCAAGAAGACTTTTCTCAAAAGTTGATGGATGCTCTTAGGAATCTTAATATTGCCAATGAAATTATACAAACAAGACCAAATTCAATACCTGAAGATATTATTCAAGTCACTTTCTTTGGGCGACCATACATTTTCTTTTCTTCTGCTGAAAGGGTCTTAGAGGTTCATGAGCAATTTGGTGGCATTATCTTACATATTGAGAACATTGAGTATGAATTAGCCACAATGACCCTAAATGGTTTCGGAACCTTCAAGGCAGCGTTCTCTTTCGATAGGCGTGATAATGAGAATTCTTTGGATCTTTTCATTTTTCCACAAAAGAAGGCAGATATAACGGAATTGAATACAAAAGAATTCCATAGCAAAATTGAGATAGACAATGAGCATATCGAAAATATTAAAAAAGTAGAAGAGCAAATTAGAAAACTAGGAATAATATTAAAACGTAACAGATTAAAATTTTATGTTTCATGGAAAAATTTTCCACAATCGATAGAAATAAACATAAAAAATGATTCGTTGATTACTACGGTATCAAAATATTCTTTAATTCGAAAAAGCAACTTGGATTACAGAATTAGGGCAGGGGCTGAAAAGGTTTTATTTCTTGAAGGAATTGAGAAATGTGGAAATTTATACATAGCAAAATTATACCTAGTAGGTTTTGGAACTATCAGGGGATTTCTAACTTTTGATAACTCAGAAATTCGGATTTTCATAGCACCTGAATGGATAATAGAGGAGGAGTAAAATTGGAAACAAGCCAAAATAATGATGAAAAGAAAGGTTCAATAACCCTAGTCACCCCAAATGTTATTGAAGCAATAACTAGTATGCGTGCATTTCAAGAGTTGAAAGGAAAGCTCCTCGATGACAACGATGTAGTGCAAATAGAGGGTAGGAAATACATAAAGCGTTCAGGCTGGAGAAAAATAGCTTTAGCCTTCAACATTTCAACCGAGATAATTGAGGTTTCAAGAGAAGAGAAAGATGGAAAATACATTGTACGAGTAAAGGCAAGGGCAGTAGCACCCAACGGTAGAGTTTCAGAAGAAATAGGCGTCTGCGATTCTAGCGAATTTGAAAGTAGCAGACTAAAAGCTTCAATACATAACATTGAAACAAAAGCAACTACAAGGGCTCTAAATAGGGCTATTTCAAATCTTGTTGGTGGAGGCGAAGTATCAGCTGAAGAGATCATAGCGGATGATGAAGGATCATCCACTTCAACTCAAGGACCTCAACCGCAATCTCAACCGCAACCCCAAGGATCCCAGCCTCAACCACAACAAACAATAAACATACAATGGAAACAAAGCAGAAACCCAAATATTGAATATACGCCAGCATCAACTGCCGTTGCGTTAGCTAAACAGATTGAAATGAATGGTGGAGAATTAAATATCAATGGAATAAAATATGTGCTTTCAAGCGATAAAGGAGTGATATTCAGGTACAAAAAATCAGGCAGTGATAATCAATGATATGGGAAAAACAATTATACAACGGATACGGCAAAATTTCAATAAACGAATATAACAGAATTACTATTCAAATTGAGGATAAACTGCAAATTTTTGAAGGATCGGAGAGCATAGCTGTTATTATAAGTGATTTATGCGGAAATGGGTTCTTTGATCAAATTCCAGCAGGTAATGAAAGGTTGAATCTGCTTAATTCCCTAATATATAGGTTAGGAGAAGCATTCGCAGTGCAAAGTCATATCCTGAGCTTTAAGCCAAGCAACAAAAAGAATGAAAAAGATGAGGCTTTGCTCTGGCTTAAACGCCACGGGTATGACTAAGCTTGGAAACAAAATTATTTGAAATTAAAGGATATGGTACAGTAGAGGTAAAATCTGACGGGCTATTGTTCAGACTTCAAATAAATGGGGAATACTATACTTTTTTAGTTTCTCCTGAAAGGTCAATAAACGACTGGCTAAAATCAATAGATAAGACTTTGCGGACTTTGCAAATTGGCAAAAACGACAGGGCAAATATTCTAAAGGCAGTCGCAGAGATAATGCCCGCACTTTCTAAGTTTGATATTGTGAAACAGAAACTGTATGTGCCTTTTTGGTATGATCCTAGAACAAACCAAGTCTTTGAAGCAATAAGAATTAATGAGAAAGACGTATTCTTGTATTATGATGGTGGTTTCAAAATTACAGAATGGATAGATACTGAAAGCAAAAGGATTATGCCCATACAATACATGGATCCTTACGTTTTTGATGCATTACCTGATTATTCAGAACCCTTGAAACTATCAGATATTTATAATGAAGTGTATGAAATATTCAAAGACTATTATTATCATAGCGATCCCAGAGTTCATAAATTCTTATCTTTATACATCATTCACAGTTATTTAGTTTCACGATCAATAGGGACTGCTTTTGTCTGGCTAATAGGCGCTAAAAGATCTGGAAAGACAACCGTACAGCTAATAGCAGAAGCATTGGGATATCGCCCTGTTTCTGGTGTTGGTCCTTCAGAAGCTGCAATATACAGAACACTTGGATATGAAGTAGAGTACGGACCTTTAATTATAATAAAAGAATTTGAAAGAGCTTCTGAGCTTATGAAAGAAATATCTAGAGAAGGAGATATCCCGGGTTCTGTCGTACCTAGGACAGACAAAGAAGGCGAAAGAATGGTTGTTAGAAATTATCACGTTTATGGATCCAAGATTGTGGCTTCAAACAGATTACATGGCGATGAAGCAGACATGGATAGGTACCACGTAATCAAGACTGAGCATGGCAAGCCTAATAAACCACGCTCTGACCTTTATAGGAATCCCAACGTTATTGAAAAATTAAATGATTTAAGGAATAAGCTATTGCTTTGGAAACTTGTTAATTTTTCCACTTTTACTGTACCACCTCAAGATGATAAAATAACAGAAGGGCGTGATTGGGAACATTACGGAGGGATAATAACTCTCGCTGGCATGATAAGTCCAGAATTACAAAAAGAGATGTATGAGTATATCTTAGAAATTATAAACGAAAAAACAGAAGATGAGCAAAATAGTACAGTGGTTTTGACTGCTAAGGCTATACTTGGTTTAGCTGAGTTAAAGAAAGAAATTTTAGGTATTGATAATATAAAAATAATAAGGATACCATTTAATGAAATATGGCAAAAACTTTCAGAAGATTGTACACCTATATTTGATAAAAATGGGGATATATCTAGGCTTCAAGCTCCAGATGGTAGAATACTAACCTATACATCATTAGGCAAACTTATTCAAGAGCAATTATTCGGCAAAGGGGACCGATGGTATGAAAATAAAGTTAGAATTAGAGGGTATTCATGGACAATCGATGACTTAGCAAGGCTAAAAAACTTGGTGGCAGATGGGACAGGTAGGACAGATGGGACAGGTTTTAGCAAGTCTGACGCAAAAAATCAAGATAATCTAAAAATCAATGAAATAGATAGTGGGGATCCGCAAAATACCCCTAAAAATGACGGTCTAAGCCCTCAAAAACCTGTCCCATCTGTCCTACCTGTCCCAACGATCCCCAGCAATCCCAATGATCCTAATCAAAACAACCCAGATGGTATAGCAGACATGTATAAGTCCGAAGCATCCCCATACCCAGAGGAAAGGGCATTAAGTAACTTTATTATCATAGTGACAAAAGATGACAAAAAGTTCTACAAATGCGGGAATTGCCAAAAGATCTTTGCTGACTTAGATCAGGCAAAGGCTCACGCTTGTGGAGGGCAAGGGGCATGATAGCCTCTTATGAGGCATATAAAAGTCCTGATCCGAATGAGCGGGGATTAAGAAACTTTGTTGTTGAGCTACATGAAAAAAACGGCAGAGCTTGGATGGAATATGTATGCCATCAATTAATTGCCAGAAAGGATGAACAAACAGGAAAAATAAAGCGCGAGCCTTGCGGTTGCAGGTTTTTATCTTTGAATGATGCTAAAGAGCATGTTGGTGCGCATGAGCTGGGGTGGGTATAATGGAGCAAGATAGGTCTTATGCAAATATACCCACTTATACAGAGCAAGATGTACGCAAAATAAAGCATAACAAACCAGAGCCCAGAACAAACAAAGCGATCAAAAAAACGGTAAAGCCAGAGCCAAAAACCAATGTTGATACTCAAGAACAATTGCCAGAAAGCGAACAAGTATTTTTGCGCATGCTTTCGACTGATGAACGGGCTTATCTTAAGAAAATTAGCGCAGCAGAAGAACGCATACGAAAGAAGTTAATGAAGGGATAATGGGTTGATAACTTCTCGGTTAATGATCTATTTAGTGAGGTAATATGGATATTGGTAAGCTAATAAAGGAAATACATGACAAAAAAGCGATGTCATACGCAACGCTAGGAAAAATCTTTGGTGTTTCTCCTGTGACAGTTTATTATTGGGCTTCAGGCAAAAAGAAACCAAAAAAGGAAAAACTCAAACAAATTATGCCTGCAGTAGAAGATCTGCTTGAAATTGCAATGTACATCCCAACTACAAGTGAAAGAAATTATAATGGACCACCAAACAATGAATTTTCGTGGAGAACCAATGATGCGCCACTACTGAAAAAAGTACTAAACTACATGGTCCATTACGCTGGGGTTCTAGGTATCAATAACAGGGTTATGATGGATACAGCTGCCTATTTTATACGCAGGCTTTATGCGGAATACAAAGTCCCACGCTCACAGGCTCAAATGCTTGCCTTGGCGTGTTTGGCAGTTGCAGCTTTCAAACACAACAAAACGATAGAAATTGCAGACTTAATCACTGATGAGGATGTATTTTGGATGTGGTGGGATACTGCATCTCACTTTCTCATTGAGAAGCCAGCACCAACCCTTCAACAAAAAGAAAATACCGAATTAGCTTAATTTTTTATTTCATTTTTTTACCGAGCGCGTTCTATATATTGTGAAGATCAGGATAGAGGGAGCAGTTAGGTACGTGGATTCAAAGGGTACGTTAGAAATATCTTTGCCAGCTGCACGCTATAAGAACATAACCCTCGATGGGAAAGCTGTAATTCTCAACAACGCCAGACCGATAAAATTGCTTTCAAAAGCCGAAAGGCGTTCTTTGCTCAAAAAACGCGCTATTGTAACCATTGAGTTTCTTAATGAAGAGCCAAAGCCACCAACCGCGGATCAAATAATTTATGAGTATTTTGTAGTGCATGTAGCCAAAAGCACTACAAAAACCATAGATCCATTACAATTGAAAGCATACATAAGGCAATGGGCTCTAGATACTCACTCAGTTTCTAGGAGAACGATTGAAAGCATAACAAGAAAGCTTATACTCATAATAGCGCAATCCTTAGGGTTTCAAATCGCGAATGTTGGAACGTTATTCAAACATACGTACATCATGGCTGAAGTCAATAACTCTGGGATCCCAGCAACTGAGGAATACAAAATGGAGGCGTTGAAAGCATGGATGTAAGAAGACTTCTTACAATTTTTATTGCGTTATCGCTTTTTCTGACTACGCCAGCTTTCGCTGCCACAAATGCCACATCAACGCCAACGGCTGAATGGATAATTCAAACAGTGTATCCGAATGGCGTTATTGCACCTGATGCGATCGTTACAATCGTGCAGAACGGGGTAACAGTGCTAACTGCAACTACAAACTCAAGCGGCATGCTGGTTGCATATCTTCAAAACGTCAGCTCTACAATCACTGCAAGCCTAGATGGGTACAGCAATTCAATTACGGCTCCCTATGCAGGTTTTTATCAAATTGTTATACCTGTACCTGCCCCTCCCTTAGGCACGGTTTCATTGGGCAGCTCAATAACGCTAACAACCCCAGGAGGCTTAGAAATTCAAGCTATAAATCCACCCCCAAACATGGTTGAAAAGATCATTGTTTCGCAGGCTTATAATGAGCCTTACATTGCCACTGTACAGAATGGGCTTGTTACGTTTGAGACTAACGCAACAAATTCTTATCAGCTAAACATAACTTTCAACTATCCAGGGGCGCCTCAATGGCGTGAGATTATAGTTTCCGAATACTCGCAATATATGCAAGAAAGACTTACCATCCCATTTTATGTGTTTACCAGCAACGTTTCAATATTGCTCAGAGTGATCAGCATAGTTGGACCTCATTATCCGACAGCGCAAGAAATAGCAGCTGCCTTAGCCCAGACTGACCAAGCATTGCTTCAAAACATGAGCACTTTGGTTGAACAAAACATTACAGCTACGGTTGTACCACCAATTAATCGGAATACAGGGCAAATTCAATCTTTGACGGGCTCAGTTTCTACGCTTCAGGATACAGTGCAGGGGCTAAACAATTACGTAGCAGTTCAAATAGCTAACCTAAACCGAGCTTTCGCATCATGGGAGGCTAATGGCTGGACAACCTTAGCGCTTATAGCAACCATATTCTTGATCTTAATAGCAGCCGTATACTATTCCTTTAGTCACAGGCATGAGGAAGTAGTTTCTTTAGATGAAAGCGAAATACCAAAGCCAAAAGAACAATTAGAAATAGAGAAGACAGCCCCAAAAGCAAAAAGAACGTATAGATCAGCTGGTATTGTCCTGATAGCCGTTGGGGCAATTACTCTTTTAGCGTTTTATGCTTTCAACCCATCCACTTTCATTAATTCTTTGCTCCATACATCAATGACAAGCACTCAAATACATAATGATGGCGTAATTGCTGGCATCATACTTTTGTTAATTGGATTGTTTGTGGTGAGGAAATAATGGAGATAGGATCTCAAAAAATAATGCCAATATTCCTTTACGCCGCGCTAATTGTAGCAGCATACATATATCTTTCAGGAAAACTCACTTATTGGCTTCATAACTATGTTATACCAACGGGCATTGGGTTATTTGGGCTGCTGATATTCATAGCGTGGGTATATTCAAACATAAAGCCAGGATTCCCAGGAAAGATCGTTGATACGCTCATTTTCTATGGATTTCAAGGCAATATGTTCAGGCGCTTTGAAGGTCTCATGGTGGACATTTCAGACCTCATAAATGACCGCAATTTAATGGGCATAAAGGAATTAGTCCTTGAGCAACTAGAGCATGAATACCAAAAAGAGCCAGACAAAACAAAGAAAGAAACAATACAAAAGAACATAGAAATTGTAAAGAAAATAGACGCATCAGAGCTAAGAAAGCACATCTGGGTATATGGGACGCGCAGAGACTTTCAAAGATATGTATGGGTATGGGTAGCAGATGCAAGTATAGATGAGTACGCATACAGCTCTTTCATAACTACATTCAACTTTCCCTATGGATATGTGAGAAGGCGTGCGGTTTTTGTCTTGCAGACAAACCTAACGAAAATGGTAAAGATGACAGGATACGGCAAAGTCAGGGTCAGAGTTGTTACGCCAATTTTAGCGCCAACCGAAACTATGAAAGTTGAAACGCAAATCCCTGAAGAAATCAAAGAAGCAGTTGGGATGCTTGGGGCTGCGATACATACAGCAAGCGTAATGATAACAAACAAGAAAGCCATCGAAAAGCAGCTCAAAGCATACAAAAGAGCCAATGAGGAGAAGGACAAAAAGATAGCAGAGCTAACGATTGAAAGGGATATAGCGCGGAATGCGGCATCAGCAACAAACCTGTATGAAATAACTGAAGAAGAAAAGAAGCTGCCACAAAATCAGCCAAAGATGCCAGATTATGCGATCATGCTGGTTACAACGATCTTGGGCATGCTCATGTTTGGAACCTTGCTCCCTCAATATCTTCACAACATTTCAACGCTTGAGGCAGCGCTATTAGGGGCAATGACATTCGGTCTAGGATTCATTGTTTTTGTCCAAAAGCCGAGATGATGAGGCATGGGCAAATGGGGTTCTTTTTTGTCAAAGCTCGCGTTCTGGTTTGCGGTAGGATGGGTAGGGGTTGCGTTATGCCTTATAGCTCGATTCAATAGCTTAGAACAGCTTTCATTAACGCAACTAATCATATTTTTGTATCTGCTTGTTTCCTTTTTGTTGATTGTGGACTTGGTAGGCGAGGGCAAAAATGAGCAAAGACGAATGGGCAGATGAAACAACGGACTTTCTGGCGTATATCAAAGCAGACTTAGACATGTTAAAGAAAAACAGGGATGCAGCTGTCAAAGTGGCAAACGAAGCTCTATACTTT
>JAWDMM010000007.1:0-49097 GCA_046536595.1 Nitrososphaeria archaeon
TTGCGTTCTTAGCATAGCTGACCATTGCATCGTATGCCCAAACTTTTTGCATAGCTTCCGCTAGCAAACCAATTACGCTTCTTGCCCTAAGGTCTTCTCCAAACTTTCTCTTTATAGATGAAAATATTCCCTCTATAGCCCACCTAAGGCCATACTTAACCTTCTTTGCCCATTTTTTATAACCTAGCTTCATGTACTCCCTAACTTCCTGCCTTCTCCTCCTGCTTCCCCTACAACGATAAGTTGTAGCGTTCTTCCTTATCTTCACTGCAGATTCTGCATCGCCAATTGAATTGAATATTTCATTAGTGTCATATGCACCATCGCCGTAGAACTTCTTCAGCTTGATTCCGTTTTCCTTTAGAAGCTCTATATGCTTAACAGCAACCTTTGGCTCGGATACTTCGCCGATCTTAGCGTCAACAGCGATCAGCTTCTTTGAGTTTATATCCGCAGTTATTATTACCTTAACGTACTTTCTCCTTAAATTTCCATACACATAAGTCCTGTACTCGCCAGCATTGCCAGACTTAAACCCAGTTCCGTCTGAACCAGCTTCAACTTCGTAAGTTGGTAGCTTTATTTCAGGCTTCATATCGTGTACTCTTTGCCATATGGTTGTGTAATCATCATGGTAAGGTATCAAGCATAACTTTTCCAGTGACCTTGCTATACCCTCAAGCCCCCTGTAATCAACCCACTGATGCCATACAGCCTGGATTTTAATGAATGATTCAGGGAATTCATATGGCCTACCTTTCTTGCCCTCATTCATCTTATCCAATTCTTCATACCAGTTGTCAAACATATCTATCGGCAGCAAAAATTCACCCCTCACTACAAGCTCTTCATTATAAATTTTCCAGTTCCTTTTGTCGATAAACTTATTACCCCATCTTTTGTTATTATTATTGCGGCTGTCTTTTTCTTTTGTGCACATACTTAAGGAATTGACAGCCGCGCTATAAATAATTATTCAACACAGCAATATAATATATATATCAGAACAGTATCATGAAATGAATCCAATTAAGATAGTTTTATAGTTATAAACATGTTTGTTCATGATAAAACAAACAACAAACCTCGCCCTTCAAGACAGGAAGGAGGTCAGCTTCCTTTTTTAGAAAAAACTTAAAACCTAAAATTATTAAGGAAGTGTAAATGAACAGGATAAGAAAATTAGCAGAGGAATTATTAGAACAATATGGCGAAAAATTTACCAATAATTTTGAAGAAAACAAAAAAATTTTAAACGAAATAGCGGAGGTCAAATCAAAGTATTTAAGAAATAAAGTTGCTGGTTATATAACCAGGATTGTAATAAGGTCTAAGGTGGCAGAAAAGGTTGAGCAGTAACAGTTGGACAGACCAGTTATCTTTTACGATAACATTTTTAAAAATTTCAGAAGTTAAGCCTCATGAAGAAATAATTGAAAAGAACACCTCTGAACTCATAAAATCTATAAAAAAGGACGGTGTTCAGATCGATCCTGTTATTGTGGATAAAAATACCAATGTAGCATTAGATGGAATGCACAGAATTTCGGCTTTAAAGGCCATTGATGCTAAAAGAATAATGGTCGCAAAGGTTGATTATTTTGATGAAAAAATAAAGGTTCACAGATGGCTTAGGGCCGTAAGAAATTTTTCAACGGCTCTTCTGGATGAGCTTAAGGTTGTTTTAGAGCTAAAAAAAGCGTCTAACCAGTTAGAGGCTATGCAAGCTGTTGACAGCGAAAAATCACCAATAGCAATTTTAGTTGGCAACATAGGTTATTTTTCTACTTTGAATGTAACAGGATTCGAACGATTCAACTTAGTAAGAGAATTTGACAAAAGAACAAAAGATTATTCTGGAATAATGGAAAAAGAGATAGAACAGCACTTAAAAAACGGATTCCTCATTTTGTATGTTAAAAAGCCTGAAAAAGAAGAGGTTATAAAGGCAGGTATAACCGGAACCCTATTTCCTCCAAAGTCAACCAGACACGTTATACCTTTTAGACCAGTAAATTTAAGATGCCCGTTGGAGCTTTTATCTGGAAAGTTTAACGATCAGGAGGCTTATGAAAATTTAGCTAGATTAATTGAATCGTCACCGAAAAAGGTGCTTCCTCCTCACAGTATTTATGCGGGAAGGATATACGAAGAAGAACTGGTACTTTACAATCCTTAATTTTTGGTTAAAAATAATTATATATTTTTAGTACAAAGGAGTATAAGGCGATGTGATATTGCTGAAATACTGAACGTATTAGACGTTAGCTATAAATATCCAAGCGGGAAAGAGGTATTTAAGAGTATAAGTTTTTCTACGCAGGAAAATGAATTTGTTTCAATAGTAGGTCCTTCTGGGATAGGGAAAAGCACGCTTTTAAGGGTTATAGGCCGTCTTATACCTCCAACAACGGGTAAGATATTTCTTATGGGCGAGGAGGTTTTGAAGCCTACTTACAAGATAGCGCTCATACATCAGTCTATAGCAACATTTCCATGGATGACAGCTTTGGAAAACGTTAAGCTAGGGCTTATAAGCAGAAAACTTAGCAAAGAAGAAATAAATTACAAAGCTATGAAAGCGCTAGAAGTTGTTGGTTTAAAAGGCGCAGAAAACCTTTATCCGAAAGAAATGAGCGGCGGTATGAGGCAGAGAGTTGCCATAGCAAGAGCCCTTGCAGCAGATCCTTTGGTGTTCTTGATGGATGAGCCTTTTGTCCATCTTGATGAACTTACTGCTGAGGGTTTAAGGCACGAAATATATGACATACTATTTAATCCGGATACAACGCTAAAAACAGTAATACTAGTCTCGCATAATTTAAACGAAGTACTAGAACTTTCAGATAGGGTGCTCGTTATGAACGGTTCTCCTGCTAAAATAGTAGATGACCTGATAATAGACATGCCAAGACCAAGAAGCGCTAAAGATCCAGAATTTGATAAATACTTGGATAAGATTTATTCTTCTTTAACGCCTATAAGATGAGCGGCATGAATCAGGTTATAGTAATACAACTTGCAACTCTCGCAACCATCGGCAGAGTTTTGGGAATAATGATGCTTTCAATAATCCTCGGGTGGTTCTTAGCTTATGCTTCTATAAAGAGCAAAATTTTCGAAAACATATACATACCTACTATTGTCGCAATGGAATCGGTTCCTGTAATAACGTTCTTTCCAGTTGTGCTTGTAATATTTGTTTACAGAATAGGTGGATACCTAGGCACTGAGTTAGCCGCCGACTTTTTGGTTTTTACTGCCGTTGTCTGGAACATTTGGGTAGCTCAGTATCAGTCTTTCAAAACGGTACCTTTGGATTTGCTTGAAGTTTCTGAAAATTATGAATTTGGGTTTTTTAAGATGCTTAGGCATCTTTATATACCGTTTTCGCTACCTAAAATAGCCGCGAACCTCTTTCCTAGCTTTGCGGATGCTCTTTTTTACATAACTGTGAGCGAAGTTTTTACTGTAGGTACGACTTCATTTCACGTTTTTGGTATAGGATATGTACTGCCAACGCTCATAGCAGAAGGAAAATGGAACCTAGTTTACATAGGTCTTGCAACTCTAGCCGCATGGGTTTCGGCATTAACTTTAATCTTTAGATTTTATTCAAGATATGCAGTTGCAAAGTATGGTTTGGATACAATGACCCCAGTAAGGAGAAGAGGAAGGATAAATCTGATGAGAAGCTCCGAAAGGTGGAATTCACTTACAGGTCCTATGAAGCGTTTGTCGAGGTTTTTTGTAAGCATTGCAAAAGTGCCTTTGCCAGTTAGACAGCCTGTAAGTAAGAGATGGGAAAGGTTAAGAAAAAGCACAAAATACTTAATTTTTTCTACAAGTGCTGTTATTCTTGTTTTAATAAGCTGGGAGATAGCGTCTTTTGTAACTTCAATACCTTTAAACTATTGGTCCTTTTTATTCTTTCACACTCCACTTATACTTTACAACCTAAGTATAGATTACATTAGAGTAGCAATAATAGCTGTTGTATCGCTCGTTTTGTCAATAACGGTAGGATATATTTTAGCTATAAGGCAGAGAATTGCATCTTTCTTGCTCCCTATTATTCAGATAATATCTGCATTCCCAGCGCCAATTTATTTTCCCATAGTATTCTTCTTAACCTACAAATATGTTATGATTAGCCCTATAGGCACTGAGCTTTACATAATTTTCCTGGGATTTGTCAGCACCTTTTATTATGTATTTTATAGCTTCTGGATGGGTGTTCAGGCAATACCCGTAGAATTTTGGGAAATAATGAATAATTACGAAATGGGGTTTCTTACGAAAATGAGAAAGGTGATACTCCCTGCGACATTTCCATATCTGATAGCTGGCCTTTCCAGCACAATAAACAGCGCTTGGGGAGGGCTTATGATTGGCGAATACTGGCCTCAGATATATGATGGGCAGAGCTTAATAGCTAACGCAGGACTCATGAAGATGCTTGACATTTACACTTATGAAGGGAAAATAGGTTTAGCTGCATGGTCATCTTTAGTATTTGCAATAATCGTAGTTCTTTTTAGCATATTTTTTACAACAAAGATGATGAGTTTGGCCCGCGAAAAATACATTATAGAAGAAGGAGTTTACGCAGCATAAGTTAACTATCCGAAACCCAAGTTAGTTCTTCTCATTTTACAAATGCTTAAAGCTTCGCAATTTATAGCGTGGATTTAAAGAACCAAGGTTTTTATCTACGTTTTTAAAAAAAGGTTGTGAGTTATAAATCAATGCACAAAGTTAAGAATCAACATAATAAAGCAGCAAAACTTTTATTATGAAAAAAGCTTCTGTAAACTTTCACATATTCTTACTAAAAGTTTCAAAAGCTCATCAAGATCTTTTGAAAATATCACTATATTTCCTTCAAGTCCATAGCCTGGCGGTTCCACTAAAGCCCATGAGTTTAACCCTTTTTGTTTGAGCTCTTCCAAAACCGGGCAATAAGAGTCAGTGCTTTTAACCTCCTGTAGCGCATAACCCATATCTCTTAATATCTTTACAACACCTTCATGAAGCCTTAAATTTATAGCAGTTCTTATGCTTGGATCACTTTTCATTGCTTCTTTAAGCACCAGCGCCATATGTTTTGAAGAACCATAAGCCGGTTTTCCTACTCTTATACCTTTAATGCTCCTAACTATTCTTCCGTCTACCCCTGCTATTTTTTCAACTGGATCACCCGGGGATTCAGCTAAAACTACGTTGGTACCTACCTCTGGAATGAGTTCGCTCAAACATTTTATGGTTTTAACTTTTTTTAGAAAGACAGCAAGCTTGTTAAGCTTAACATCCCAGCTACTGACAGCTCCGTATAGCTCAATCAGCTCAGAAGAAAATTTTGCAGTTAACCCTTCTTCTATTCTTGTTATTTCGCCAATTATCGCGCAATCTTCAAATTTATTACATACAGATTTATAATGCGCCTTGTCAGCAATAGCTATAACTGTTCCATAAGAAGGATCGGCTGCAGACCTTCCACCAAGAAGCTTATAAAAATTTTCATCAAGCTTTATGCCCAAACCATTATTTTCCTGTATTTCTAAAAGTGCGCCCCATAACCCTCCTTCAGAAACATCATGCAGAAGTTTTACTTCGCTGGTTTTATACAAAGCCTTTAAAAACTTTACTGGTGTAAGTTTTCTCCACTCTATTCCGTTGCTGTTTTTCCCTGCAAGGTATTCAAGCCATTCTGATTCTAAAAAAGGTTTACCAATGAGAAGAACATTATCGCCAAAAGCTATTTTTTCGCGATTTAAACTTACTGTTCTTCCTACAGCATTTGTCACTATCAAGGGCATCTCAAGGCCATCATAGCAACCTGTATGTCCGCCAATTACCTTGACTCCAAAATTTTCGGCCTCCTTCAGGTATGTTTCATATAATGTTATTGCTTTTTTACAATCTTCTGGAGGGAATAGAATTTCGTCAAACACGTATAGAGGTTCTGAAAATTTTGCATAAATGTTTCCCAAGGCATAAGAAAGTGAGAAAAAAGGCAGTGTATCTTCAGGCAGACCTATCGCTGGGGCTGTCGCATAAGTATAGTTTTCAGAAGAAAAGCCGTTCAGCGATCTTCTAATTCTTAATTTTCCCAAATCTTTATCCATAAAGATAATGATTAAACGCTTATATTTAAATCAGAATTTAAAAAAGGCATGCAAGCAAGACCTAGCAAAAAAGACTTTAGCCAGTGGTATGATTATGTTATTTACAACGCTGACCTTATTGACATAAGGTATGGCGTAAAGGGAACTGTGGTCTATAAATCTAAAGCAATGGAAATAATAGATTCGCTTTATTCAATTTTTGAATCTAAACTAAAGGAAAGGGGGCATAAAAAATACCTTTTTCCTCTTTTTATAAATTTCAGCTCCTTCAAAAAAGAGGCAGAGCACATCAAAGGTTTTGAAGAAGAAGTTTTTATGGTAAATAAGGCTGGAGGGAGAGAGCTTGAGGAACCCCTTATAATAAGGCCTACATCTGAAACGGCTTTCTATCCAATGTTTTCTATATGGATAAAGAGCTACAGAGATCTCCCCATGAAGACTTACCAGTCAGTTGCTGTTTATAGGTATGAAACAAAGGCAACTAGACCTCTTTTTAGAGGCAGAGAATTCCTATGGATAGAAACCCACAACGTATTTTCAAGCGAATATGAAGCAAAGAAGCACGTAGAAGAAGACATAAGTATGATGAGCGAACAGCTTAAGGGATTAGGAATCCCCTACCTTATAGTTAAAAGGGAACCTTTTGATAGATTTCCAGGTGCAGACGAAAGCTACGCTTATGATGCGATAATGCCAAACGGAGAGGTTTTGCAGGTAGCTACAACTCACTATTTGGGTCAGAACTTTACTAAACCATTTGAAGTTAAATATCTGGATCAGAATGGCAGTTACAAGACTCCGTACAGTACCACACTTGGAATAGGCATAACAAGAATACTTGCAGCGATAATTTCTGTTCATGGAGACGATTATGGACTTTATATCCCACCTCAACTTTCTTCTGTTAAAGGCTTAATAATTCCTATATACTACGGAAGTTCTGAGGAAGCAGTTAAGCAATACGTTCAAAAAGTTTTAGAATCTGCTAAACCTTACGTTTTTATTCCTGATTTTGGTGAAGAAACACCAGGAGAAAAATTCTACAGAAGCGAGCTTTATGGCTTTCCGTTGAGAATTGAAATAGGAAGAAAGGAAGCAGAAAATAACACCGTCACGATTTTTAGAAGAGATATAAGGAAGAAATTTACAGTGCCATTAAAGGATCTAAAAATCAAATTGGATGAGTTGCTGGAAGACATGCAGGCTAGTCTCAAGAATAAGTCAGAAACCATGAAAAATATTCCAGAAGCAAAAAACAAAGATGAGGTGATAAACATGCTTAAAGAATACCCCATAATCAAGATTAACTTCTGCGGAAGATCCGAATGTGCGCAGGACCTCAAGAAAACAACAGAAGGATACGAAATAAGAGGGGAACTGGTTGGTGAAACAGAAAAAGCCGGAGAAAAATGCGCTTGGTGTGGAGAAAAGGCTATCAGAAAGGTTATAGTAGCAAGGTCGTTCTAACGCTTTTCGTCTGTCAAATTTTTTAGTTTTATGTATTCCATAACGTTTTAATATATCATCAATAAAACATTTGCGAGGGGAAAAATGGTGGAAGGTGATTTACTTTATATACGTCCTGAAGATGGGAGGATCCGTCCTTACTGACCCCGATCAAATAAAGAAAACAATTTCTACAATACAAAAGATTGTGTCTGAAGGAAAAAGCGTTGTTGTTGTGGTCTCAGCCCTTAAAGGAGAAACAAACAGGTTAGACGATATAGCTAACAAGCTTCATATTGAGGACAAGGCAGACAGAGCTGAAATAATTTCTATGGGAGAAAGGGTAAGCGCAAGAATAATGGTTGGAGCACTTAAAGCAAACGGAATAGATGCAATACTTGTAGATCCGCAGAATGACCTTTGGCCCATACACAGTTTTGGGGATTACCTTAATGCAGACGTCGACATCGAAAAAACAAAAGAAGACGTTCAAAAAAAGCTGTTTCCTCTGATAAAAAATGGAAAAATACCGGTTGTATGTGGCTTCATAGGTATAAACGAAGAAAAGAAAATACAGACTCTTGGTAGAGGAGGAAGCGATACTACCGCAGTGGTGCTTGGGAATGCTCTTAATGCTAGAGAAGTAGTTCTCTTCAAAGACGTAGGTATAGCTTTCTCAGGCGATCCAAAAAAAGCTCAAAACGTTAAGGCTCTTGACGAGCTTGATATTGACGAGGCGCTAGCATTGTCAGCTGGCGGTTCAGGTCTTATACATTATAAGGCCTTTAAATACTTGAACACCGTACTAAGGGTGACAAGCTTAGACGCAGGTCTTTCCAGCGGAACTATTGTTAATCCGACAAACGGAATAGGCGTTTCTATAACAGCAAAAGATGTGAGCATGATCACGTTAATACCAGAGTATGATAGCTCTGAGCTATTAGGAAAGGTAACAAGCGTAATAAACTCGATCGGTTCACAAATATACGGTCTTTTTATAGGTTCAAAAGCGATATTACTCTATGTTTCAGAAAAACCCGATCTGTATCAGAAAGTTCACGAAAACCTTGTAAACAGCGGAGGAGCAAAAGCTATAAGCGTAATGTCCTCGCTTTCTGAAATAACTGTAAAATCTTTCGATCTTGAAGCAACTCCGGGCTATCTTAGCATGGTAGTTTCGCCTCTTGCAGAAAAAGGCATAAACATCTACGGCGTTATTACTGCAACAAGTTCGATAAAAGTTTATGTTAGTTCAAACAGCGCAGAAGAGGCGTTAAATCTTATAAGGCAAAAGGTGGAGGTGTAGAGAAGCAATGAAGGAAAAACTAGAAGTTGGGATTTTAGGAGCCACAGGAATGGTGGGTGCTGAGTACGTAAGGATGCTTGCCAATCATCCATGGTTTAGCATAAAGTATGTTGTGGGTAAAAAGTCGGCAGGCAAAAAGTTTAAAGAAGCCAAAGCCGGAGAATGGGTAACGTCTTACGAACCTCCTAAAGAAATATCAGAAATGATGGTAGAGGAAGCGAATGCTGAAAAGCAAAACGCAGACATGTTCTTCAGCTGTCTTCCAACTGATGCTGCTAGAGAATTAGAACCTCTTTACGCAAAATACTTCCCTACCTACAGCGACGCATCAGCATACAGGATGGAACCAGACGTACCGTTATTGATTCCAGAGATTAACCCTGAACAGTGGGTCTTGGTCAAGGAACAGAAAAAAAGAGGGTGGAAAGGATTTTTAACAACCGGTCCTAACTGTACTTCGATAGGCTTAAATGTAACACTAAAGCCATTACACGAAGAATTTAAAATAAAAAAGATAGTAGTGGCAACCATGCAGGCTGTAAGCGGTGCAGGCTTCCCAGGCGTAGCTAGCATGAGCATACTTGATAACGTAATACCATACATAAAGGACGAAGAAGAAAAGGTTTTTATAGAAACCAACAAAATACTGGGAAAGGTAGTCGACAACCGCGTTGAATTTGCAAACATAGATGTTGCTGCCATGTGTCATAGAGTTCCGACTATAGACGGCCATATGGAAAGCGTATTTATTGAAACAGAGAAAAAAATAACTCCAGAAGATGCCGCTGGTGTTTTAAGAAATTTCAGAGGGTTACCGCAAGAGCTAAAGCTGCCTACAGCTCCAGATCAGCCAATAATAGTAAGGGAAGAGCCGGACAGGCCGCAGACAAGGCTTGACAGATACGCTGGATCTGTACCCGGCATGAGCGTGGTTGTGGGAAGAATAAGGAAAGGTTTAGACGATCACTCTTTGAGATACGTGCTTCTGTCTCACAATACAATAAGAGGTGCTGCCGGAAACACTATATTAACAGCGGAAATGTTCCATAAAGAGGGGTGGATGTATGACTACAGGTAAGGCAAGACGACTTTCGAAGATTTTAAAAGAAGGCAGAATTCTTTGCGTCCCTATGGATCATGGAGTTAGTGACGGTCCTATAAAGGGTCTTGAAGATATAAACAAAATAGTTAAAGATGTTGACGAAGGAGGAGCAACATCTGTAATACTTCACAAAGGGCCTATAAAGGCACTTAAGTATCAGCCAAATCTGGGAATAATAATGCATGCTTCAGCTAGCACAAGCTACGGTCCAACACCCTATTATAAGGTATTGGTTTCGAGCGTCGAAGAGGCTATAATTCTAGGGGCCGATGCAGTATCGTTGCACATAAACGTAGGTGCAAACATGGAAAACGATATGCTTGCAAAGCTTGGCAGAGTTGCGGACGAAGCTGACAGATGGGGCATGCCGCTTATAGCCATGATGTATGTAAGGGGTGAAAACGTAAAGGATCAGTATGATCCAGAACTTATAAAAAAGGCTGTCAGATTAGGTGGTGAACTCGGGGCAGATATAGTAAAGGCTCCATTTACAGGGAACATAGAGACTTTTAAAGAAGTTGTAAGGGGATCTCTGGTTCCCGTTGCTATAGCAGGAGGACCAAAGCTTGATAGCATCAGTGCTGTTTTTCAGATGGCAAAAGCCGCCATTGAAGCAGGCGCTATCGGCGTAACTTTTGGTAGGAACATATTTCAAGATAAAAACCCTAGAGCTGTTGTAAAGGCACTGGGCAGGATAATATTTAATAACTCTGATGTAGATGATGCGGTAAGAACTTACAATGAAGAAAGTAATAGTTAAGCTCCCAGAAGAACAAAAAAAGGCAAAAGAAATAGAAGAAGTTTTAAAACAATACGGTTTGGATACTTTTATAAGATCATACGATGATTTGAGCGCAGTACAAAAAGTAAAAGTAGAATCTCAAAAGGACATCGAATCGTTAAAAGACATGGCTTCAAAAAAAGTAAGTGGAGTTCTGATAAACACTTCTGACTGGAGAGTTATACCGTTTGAAAACATCATTGCTCAAGTTGCAGGTAAACTAGAAATTTATGCTGAAGCTAAAGACGTGCAGGACGCTTTAGCTTTAAAGGGAGTTTTGGAAAGAGGTGTAGATTACATAATAATTTCTCCAAGAAGCATTGAAGAAGCTTTGTCTTACGTTGAAGCGTTGAACATAGGGAACAAAAAAGTGACAGTAAAACCCGTAGTAATAAAGGGAATTAAGCTTATAGGCGAAGGGTCAAGGGTTTGCGTTGACACAGTAGAAATGCTTAATCCAGGAGAAGGGATGCTTGTAGGTTCATTTTCATCGTTTTTATTTTTGGTGCATGCAGAAGTCTTCGCATCCAAATTTACTTCACCAAGACCTTTTAGGGTAAATGCTGGAGCCGTCCATAGCTACGTCTTGGTCGATCAAGAAAAAACCAAGTACCTTTCAGAAATAAAGTCTGGAGATAAAGTGCTGATATCTGACTATAAAGGAAACGCCAGAATAGTTTTTGTAGGGAGGTCTAAGCTTGAAAGGAGGCCGATGGTGCTTATTATGGCTGAAAGCGAAGGTCTTTTTGGTACTGTAATTCTTCAGTACGCTGAAACGGTTTCCCTTGTTAGGGAAGATGGTAAACCTATTGCAGTAACAGAAATAAAGGAGGGAGATAAAGTATTGGCCATGACAAGCGAGCCTGCTGGAAGACATTTTGGGTTAAAAGTAGAAGAGGAAATAAAGGAGAGCTGATCTAAATGGTTAACATAGTTGTGTCTCTGTTAGGAAACACTATTGAAGAAATGTATAAAAAGATAAGCAGGACAGACGAAAAGAGCTTACTCGAGTTAAGGCTTGATTCTATAAAAAGCCTAAATCCTAAAGATGTGCCGTCTTACTTCAGTTCGGTTATGGATAGGTCCATAATAACTTACAGGAGCCCCTCTGAGGGTGGAATGAGCAAAGATTACAAAATAACAAACCTAATACAGCTTATTGAGCTTATGAAAGACTATCATCCTTACCTTTTTGATATTGAAGCAGACAGTTTAAAAAAGATCTCAAACAGCGTTGATACGAACGGTCTTAACCTTATAATTTCGACGCACTATATTTTTACGAAGCCTACGGCGCAGGATCTTAACTCTTTTATATCAGAGCATAAAGATAAAGCAAAGTACTTGAAAATAGTAAACAATCCTGAAAACATAACAGAAGCTTTGATGGTTCTCTCTTTGTATTCTGGGATTGAAAAAGGAAAGCTTATCGCATTTTCTGTAGGAGATAAATGGAGCTTTACCAGGTACCTTTCTGTAGTTCTTGGGTCTCCGCTTATGTACACTCATTTAAAAAACGAAAGGGTAGTAGAAGGAATGCCCGAAGAATATGAAGCTTATGAATTTGTAAAGTTCTTAAAAAATTGGCCCTCTACGGTCTGATAGGCTTTCCTTTATCGCATTCTCTTTCATATAGAATAAATAACGCTATTCTAAACAGGTTCGGAGATCATTACGTTGCGTTCGAAACTCCCCCAGAAGACCTTTTTGCAGTTTTATCTAGCCTGAAGACTTTATCTAAAGGTTTTAACGTAACGATACCATATAAAAAATCTGTGATTTTATACCTGGATCATACAAGCGATGAAGTCAGAAAAATCGGCGCTGTAAATACTGTTAAAGTTGAGGAGAAAAGAGCTTACGGGTACAACACCGACTATCTAGCAATAATGAACCTTGCTAGCGGGAAAAAGATCAGCACAGCAATGATTCTGGGCGCGGGGGGTGGAGCCAGAGCTGTGGCTTTTGCGCTTTTTAATTTGGGCTGCTCTAAGTTTTTTATTTATAACAGAACAAAAGAAAAAGCGTTGTCTTTAAAATCAAAGATAGAGAGTTGGGGGGCGCGCGCTGAAGTTATTGAAGAACCAAAAGATGCAGACGTTTTCGTAAACGCTACCCCGATGGGTATGTATTTTAACGATGATACTCTGCTTGATTTTTATACAAAAGGTAATTATAAAACAGTTATCGATCTTGCTTACGACATTAACGGGACTCCTCTTTCGAGATTGGCAAAAGATTATGTTTCAGGGATAGATATACTGATTGAACAGGCAGCACTTTCAATCGAAATATGGAAAGGAATAAAAGTTGACAGAAAAGATATGAGGTCTGCTTTGTATGGAAATAAAGGTTAGGGTTTGGGGAGGTATAAGTTTTGTTAACGCATTAATAACCGGGATAGGGTCAGTTATGGCAATCAATCTTCCTCTTAAGATTATAATAAGAGAAAGCAAAGAATGGGACTGTGATGAGGTAGCAAGAGAAATATTCACAGTCTCGGGCGTAAGCGGTCCTTATTCTGTTTCTACATTTTCAGAAATACCAGTTGGAATGGGATTGAAGAGTTCTAGCGCATATACAGTTGCTTTAGCTTTAGGCGCCCAGAAGATAAAAGGCTATGTAGACCCAGAAAAAGCCGTAAAGGTTTCAGCAGAGGTCAGCAAAAAAATTGGTATTTCTTATACTGGAGCATATGACGACGCATATGCATCGATATACGGAGGAATAGTGATTTCAGATAACCGTACAGGTTCTTTGTTAAAAAGATGGGAAGCACCAAAAAAATGGGCAGTGACACTGGGACTAAAAGAAGGCATGTCAAAAAAGGTAAACCCGGAATTTCTAAAAGTTTTTAGTGACCTTGGAACTCTTGCAGTTAATTATGTAGAAAATGAAAAGTATTTTTCTGCTTCGCTTTTAAATTCGCTGATAGTTGCATCTGCAAACGGGTACCCGATAGAGCCCATAATAGCAGCCGTAAAAAAAGGGGTAATATCCGGGATTTCGGGTAATGGCCCAGCTTATTTTGCGATTTCTGAAAGTTATAATTACAAGTTTAAAGATATGAAAAACATTTTTACTAGACCGGCTAACGAAAAATACAGCATCGAAGTAACTGGTGATGTATGATGAAATTCATGATAGAAGGTTCTGTTGGCGATAAAATAACAGCTAATTTGCCTCCTAGCAAAAGTTATGCGCAAAGAGCGCTGATTGCGGCTTCTCTTGCAAACGGTGAAAGCATTATAAGTATGAATAGGCCCTTTCCGGAAGATATAGTTCTTATGATAAGGGCACTCAAGAAAATGGGAATCAGAATAAACGGCAATAAAGTTTACGGTCAGCAACCAAAACATCCTCAAAATATATTGAACATGGGAGGTTCTGGAACCGGAATAAGATTCATGACAGCCTTTTCTACTTTGGCCGCCAGTGGATATACCGTCCTCACGGGCAACAGCAGCCTTATAAAAAGGCCGTTGGGGCCTCTAACAGAAGCTATAAACGCTTTGGGAGGGTTTGCAATCACTGCCGGTGAAGATGGTAGGCCTCCAGTGATAGTTAAAGGTAAAAAGATGAATGGTGGGAAAGCTGAAATAAGATCTTCTGAATCTTCACAATATGTAAGTGCTCTTTTGCTGGTTTCACCAAAAAACGAAGAAAGGACTGAAATTCGCTGGACAGATAAAGTTTCAAAACATTATGTAAAGATGACAGAGTTTGTAATGGAGAGCTTTGGAGTTAAAGTTTATGAAGACGAAAATTCTTATTTTGTAGAACCATCAGATTACAAACCATCTAGTTTTGTGGTCCCTTCAGACGCTTCATCAGCATCATTTTTTATAGTATTGGGTATTCTTAGCGGGAGAACAGTAAAAATACTCAACCTTAAAAAGGAGCCAATTCAGGCAGACCTTGAAGAGCTCATAAAAGTGCTCGATCTTATAAATGTTAAGCACTACTTTGATGAGTCTGGAATGCAGGTAGAAGGAAAGGTTCCAGAAGCATCATTAAAGATTGATTTAAAAAATGCCCCTGACCTCTTTCCTCCACTTTCAGTTTTAGGTTATAAGATTCCTCTGGAAATTTCCGGCATATCTCATGTAAAGTATAAAGAAAGCAACAGACTGCTTTCTATGAGTTCTGAACTCACAAAGTTAGGATGTATCGTTGACTTAAAGGACGATAAAATAAAGATAATGCCACCTAAATCGGCACCTGAGAACGTAGAATTAAAAGGTTGGAGAGATCATAGGGTTGTCATGTCCTTATCGGTTCTATGCGCTGCCCACGGGATAAAATGTGTTATAGATGGTTATGAAGCCGTAAAGAAATCTTTTCCAGGATTCTTTGAAGAGATGAAGAAAAACGGTCTTAAGGTGAGGTTATTTGAGCGATAACTCATTAGGCAGATCTCTTTTAATGGTGAGCTTTGGAGAAAGTCATGGTGAGGCTGTAGGCGTTCTTATCGAAGGCATACCGGCAGGTACAGAAATAGACGAAAAAAGAATAAACGAGTGGCTTTCAAGGCGCAAACCAAGCACATCCTTAGCATCAACAAAAAGAAAAGAGGATGACACTGTAGAAATACTTTCTGGCGTTTACAGGGGAAAGGCAACTGGCGCCCCTTTTGTCGCGATTGTAAGAAATAAAGGTTACGTTGATGATTTTTACAGCTTTGCTGAAGAGGGCTGGGTAAGACCAGGTCACGCGGATTATCCTGCTTATATTAAGTATAAAGGGTTTAACGATCCTCGAGGAGGGGGGAGATTTTCCGCCAGAATAACTGTTGGATTTGTAATAGCGGGAGCTGTAGCAGAAGAGATACTAAAGCCATTAAGAATAGAGGTAGTTGGTTATACAAAAAGCATAGGACCAGTAGAGTGTCCAGACTTTGATATAGATAACGCTAGAAAAAGGTATGAGTTTGAGACAAGGTGTCCTTCAGCAGAACACGATGCGTTGATGCAGGAAGAGATACTAAAAGCTAAAAGAGAAGGTGACAGTTTAGGAGGTACAGTAAGAATAATCACGGGTAAGCTTCCCGTAGGACTTGGGCAACCAGTTTTCTCTTCACTGGATTCTGAACTTGCAAAAGCTTATTTTTCCATACCTGCAGTAAAAGGAGTAGAATTTGGCGCAGGTTTCAGAGCCTCAAAGCTCAGAGGTTCACAGAACAACGATATATATGTTTTAAGCAACAATGAGATAACTACGCTTACAAACAACGCCGGAGGCATTCTTGGCGGAATGACTAACGGCCAACCGTTGATAGCAACTATCGCATTTAAGCCTGTTTCTTCTATTTACAGGCCTCAAAGAACTGTAAATGTAAAAAAGATTGAAGAGGGCATTTTACAGCTGAAAGGGATGCATGATGCTTGCGTTATACCACGAGCTGTACCAATAGCAGAAGCCTTGACTTACTTTGTGTTTGCAGATATGGCTCTTAGAGGGGGTTTTATAAATGAAAGATGAAGAACTTTATAAAAAAAGGGAGGAAGCATTCGCAATTTTATATGATTGTATTAGATTGTTGAGAAAAAGAAGGTCTATAGTAAAAAAGATAGGGGAGATCAAAAAGGCAAACGGATTTAAACTCGAAGACTACGGTAGAGAATCAGAAATTTATGATAGATTAAAACCGAATAAGGTAGAAGAAAGCCTGTTAAATGTTTTTTTGCTGGACTCTTTAAGGGCTCAGGGCTGGTCACTTGGATTTTATAAAGATTCTGAATACGAAAGAATAGATATAAGTACTGAACAAAAAATATTTGATGTTGAAGAACTCAAATCTTTTCATAAAGCCGATTATGTAACTGTCATGGGAAGCAGGAAGGAAGTATTTATCTCATGGTTGCTTTCCTTAAAGAACAAAAGAATAGCTCTGTTAAATCCAGTCGGAAAATCTTGGGAAGATTTATCATGGTCATTTTACATCAGACCTTACAGAGTTAGCAACGAGAACATCCCAAAAAACCTTCCCGTTTTCGCTCAATCGCCAAACAGGTTCGGTTTAAAATTAGACATGGTTTATGAGCTCTCCGGTTACTCGTTAGTAGATCTTACTTTTTCATCAGAAAAGTTAGCCTTGGGCGAATCGTTATATATGTATTCGCCCGCTTGTACAGCTGGACAGACTGGAGAACAAACTGTAGTTTTTTCTAATAAAAAAAGAGTCATAGACAGCATAGCAAAAATTTATAGGAAAACCTTTGGCGGCATAAATGACAAAATTTTTCTATGCGATGAGGAGCATCTAAAAAAATCTTTTGAACTATCCGCAGCCTTATACAAAAAATTTGAAGCAGTCAAGTGGGAAGAAGGTCCATTCATAGCGCTGAACAGACGAGTTGCAGGAAGCATAGACGCTTCTTCTTACGGCAATTACCCAGGCATCTATGTTTTAAACATGTTCAGAGCTTTATCTCATAATTTTCGTTAGCCCATGTTATATACACTCTTAAATAACATAAAAACGTAAATATTAAAGCGTATTAGAAATCTACACCAATTTTAGCAAGGTAACCTTGATCGTATATATGCTTTACCTTTACCATTTCAGTTACTATATCAGCAATTTCTATAAGCTTATCTGGCGCGATGCATCCTGTGAGAACTACGTTGACGTTTTCCTTTCTAGAATTTATAACCTGTAAAACTTCCTCCGGATCAAGCAAACCGAGGCTTAAAGCGCAGTTTATCTCATCGAGGACAACGATATAGTAAGTTCCTTCTTGAAGTATTTTGCTTGCAAATTTTAACGTTTCCTTTGCTTTTTTCCTGTGCTCATCCAAAGATTTTTTATCTCCCATAATTCCGACGAAACCGGCTCCCCCTGGATAGAAAAGCACTTCAGAAATTTTAGACAAAAATTTTGTCTCGCCGCTAACAGAATTCTTTAAAAACTGCAGATACGCTACTTTATAACCGTGTCCTATAGCTCTTATAAGCATACCTATTGCCGCTGTAGTCTTACCTTTCCCATTACCATGATATATTATAACTAATCCTCTTTTAATCGGCTTCATTTTTTGCAAATTTGAAACACCTTTATTCACTGTTATACTTGTATTCATTTAAAATTTTTTAATAGTTTACTAATAAAGCCGTCTGTTTTTTTAACTTTTATTCTTTTTAACAAACTTGTTTCTGATTGATGAACAGTTTTAAAAGTATTATAATATTCAATAAAAATATAAATATATATCGAATTGATAAACGCAACTTAATATTCAAATCTTTTGAAATATAACTTTTAAAATTAACATTTTTTTGATTGTGCCTTATATATATTAAGTTATTGTTAATCAGTAAAAATTAAAAAGAGCAGCACATTAATATAAACTTAAGGATTGAAAGGTTTGGCAATAGGTTCTGAAAGGTTTGTTACATTTTTTAGATTACTTGGCTTTGTAGGCCTTGAGAGTGAGGACAAAAATGAAGTGCTTAACCAAATAAAATCGAAAATATCCAGCTACGGTTTAATCGTAATTGACAGGTCAGTAGTAAAGGGAATAGAAAAAGAAATCGATGAGCTTTCTATGAAAGTTGAACCCCCTATACTGGTTTTGGATCCTCCTTATAGAGTTTTTGAAACTGCGACCAGTGTAGAAAGCGAAGTAAAAAGGGTTATGAAGGTTTTCTGATATGGAAAGCATAAATTCTATAATTGAAAGGGAAAAGAGCATAGCGTTGGAAACGCTGAGCCGTGCACTTGATGATTCCCTCAAGATGATTGAAGATAAAAAAAATGAAGCCTTTGAAGAAGGGCAAAAAATGGTTGAAGAAGCAAAAAAATCATATGAAAAGGAAAGGCTAATCAGGACTTCACAGCAAGAACTTGAAGGTAAAAGAATTTTAAGCATAAAAGAAGATGAACTTCTAGAAAAGCTTATTTCTGAAGCATATAAAGAATTTCTAGAAAGTGATAGGTACGGCATGATGCTTGAAAAAATGTTTTCTAAAGGTTTAACGAATTTAGGAAAAGGTTTTGAAGTTTATGCTGGTAAGCTCGATAAAGAAAAACTAACCAAGATTGCAAGAAAACACAAGATAGAGGTTAGTGGTGTAACAGATTTCGAGAGAGGTTTTTCGTTTAAAAAAGGCGATGAAAGCATAACATACGATCTAGATAGAATGTTAAACGATATCAAGAGAGAGTTAAAGAGGATAATAATAAACAAGGTGAACGAAATTGAAAATAAAAGGTAGAATAACAGAAGTTAAGGGTACAGTAGTAAAGGCTTCTGACGTGTCTGGCATTCAAATGAATGAAATGGTAAAAGTAGGTGAAGCAGGCCTTATTGGAGAAGTAGTTAGGGTTGAAGGCGATAGCGCATACGTGCAGGTTTACGAATTTACAACAGGGTTAAAACCCGGGGAACCGGTTGAAGGTTTAGGATCACCGCTTTCAGTTACTTTAGCGCCAGGAATAGTCGGGAATATATATGATGGGCTACAGAGACCTTTGAGCACGATTGAAGGTTACACAATATCTAGAGGTTATACAGCTGAAGCTATTGACGTTAATAAAAGCTGGCACTTTGTTCCTGTGGTTAAACCTGGCATAAAGGTTCAAGGAGGAGAAAAAGTTGGTTATGTAGAAGAAACAGAGCTGATAAGGCATTACATAATGATTCCTCCAAACGTTATCGGCACCTTGACATATGTAGCGCCTGAAGGGGATTATAAGGTTACTGATCAGATAGCTGAAGTTCAGGAAAGCGAAAAACAAAGCGTATCAATGCTTCAGAGATGGTCAGTAAGGGTACCTAGGCCAATAAAAAGGAGGCTTGTTGCATCTGAGCCCCTTATAACTGGACAAAGAGTAATCGACGCATTTTTCCCCCTGGCAAAAGGCGGTTCTGCCGCTGTTCCTGGGGGATTTGGAACTGGCAAAACTGTACTATTACATCAAATGGCTTCATGGGCCAATTCTAGAGTAGTTGTTTACGTTGGCTGCGGAGAAAGGGGGAACGAAATGGTTGAGCTGCTGAAGACTTTTCCTAAGCTAAACGACCCGATAAGTGGTAAGCCTATAATGCAAAAATCTATAATGATTGCTAACACAAGCAACATGCCAGTTGCTGCTAGGGAAGCAAGCGTTTATGTGGGGCTAACTTTAGCAGAATACTACAGAGACATGGGATATGATTCACTTATGCTTGCGGACTCTACAAGCAGGTGGGCAGAGGCCTTAAGGGAAATCAGCGGAAGACTTGAAGAAATACCGGCTGAAGAAGGTTACCCTTCGTATTTGGCTTCCAGAATTGCTTCATTTTATGAAAGAGCAGGATATGTTGAAACTCTTTCTGGCGACTTCGGTAGCGTATCTATAATAGGTGCTGTTTCGCCTCCAGGCGGAGACTTTACGGAACCAGTAACAACCCACACGCTAAGGTACGTAAAAGCCTTCTGGTTGCTTGACCCAAATCTGGCCTACTCAAGGCATTATCCAGCTGTAAACTGGATCTCAAGCTACTCTTCATATATAGAATCGCTTTCTGGCTGGTGGAGCTTAAATATCTCAGATGAATTTGAAACGCTAAGAAGGAGAGCTTTGGACATACTGTTTAAAGAAGAAAGCCTGAGGAACATCGTAAGGCTACTGGGTCCAGAAGTTCTTCCTGAGGATGAGAAGCTATTACTAGAGGCGGCAAACATGCTCAAAGAAGGTTTCTTAAAACAGAGCGCATATCATGAAGTTGACAGGTATACGCCTCCATTGGTACAGTATTATTTGCTAAAACTTATAATATCATTCTACGAAAAGGCAAAAGAAAAACTTACAGGAGGAGCAACAGTAGAAGAAATAAAGGCAAGCCCCCTTTACCTTGAAGTTATAAGGGCCAGGTTTAACGTAAAGAGTAAAGAAGATTTTGAAGCGATTATGAAGAAGGTGATGGAGTTTTGAGCGGAAGCATAACTTTTAGCAGCGTTCAGAGCATAAAAGGCTCGCTGATGGTGATAAAGACCAACGGAAAACTAGGATATGAGGAACTTGTTGAAATAGAGCTCAGTAATGGTGAAAAAAGGCTTGGAAGATCCTTACAGGTAAGCGAAGACATAGCTGTAGTTGAAGTTTTTGAAGGTACACAGGGGCTTTCCCCTCGCGACGTAAAGGTAAGGTTTCTCGGAAGACCTCTTGAGCTTCCGGTCTCTAACGAGCTTCTGGGTAGGATATTTGACGGTCTCGGAAGGCCAATAGATAACATGCCGGAACCGGTTGGTTCCGAAGAGCTTGACATAAACGGGAAGATCCTGAACCCATACAAAAGAGAATACCCCGACGAATTTATCCAGACAGGCGTTTCTGTCATAGATGGTATGCTTAGCATGGTCAGAGGGCAAAAGCTACCAATATTTTCAGGCTCGGGTTTGCCGCACGATATGCTTGCTGCACAAATAGCCAGACAGGCTACTATAGCAAAGGGTGAAGAGTTTGCGGTGGTATTTGCTGCAATAGGCGTTCCTGCAGATACTGCAATGTTCTTCAGAAGAGAACTGGAAGAATCTGGAGCTTTAAAGAGAAGCGTTCTCTTTTTGAATCTGGCTGAAGATCCTGCAGTTGAAAGGATCGTAACTCCGAGGGTTGCACTGACTGCAGCTGAATACCTTGCATTTGAGGAAGGATATCACGTTTTGGCTATACTTACTGATATGACGAACTATGGGGAAGCTTTGAGGGAAATTAGCATGATGAGAGAAGAAGTTCCAAGCAGAAGAGGTTATCCTGGATATCTTTATACTGACTTGGCAACTATCTTTGAAAGGTCTGGTAGGATCACAGGAAGAAAGGGAAGTCTGACCCAGTTGCCAATACTTTCGATGCCAGCAGACGATATAACGCACCCTATACCTGACCTTACAGCTTACATAACAGAGGGACAGATAGTTCTTGGAAAAGAGCTCTATCATAAAGGCATTTACCCGCCTGTCAACGTCCTTATGAGCCTTAGCAGGCTCATGAAAGATGGCGTCGGCGAAGGAAAGACGAGGGCTGACCATAAAGAGCTGAGCGACCAGCTTTACAATTCGTACTCAAAGGCTATGGATGTCAGGTCCTTAGCAGAAATAGTTGGGGAAGAAGGTATTCCAGAATCGTCAAAGAAATACCTTCAGTTCGCTGATGCTTTTGAGAAAAAGTTCATGAGACAGGATCCATACGAAAACAGGGATATCGATACCACTCTTAACATAGCTTGGGACATTTTATCCATACTCCCTGAGAGCGAGTGGACTAACATAAGTGAAAAGAGCAAGAAGGTGTACATAAATGTCGTTCAGAAACGTAATATCTAAATCTGAACTGTTAAGGCAAAAGAGAGAGCTTGAAGCTACAAGAGATGTAGATAAAATTCTCTCAACAAAAAAAGATGTAATATTACAGAAAGTTTCAGAGGTAGGTCCTCAGGTTTCATCCGTTCTCGGAAAATTTCTGGATGAACTTAAAACAGCTTATGACGATTATTCTGTACTGGTTGCAAGCATGAGTTATGAAGAAGTACTGGCTCTTTCCAAAATCCTTGAGGGTGGCTTGGAAATAGACCTAAAAAAAGAAAGGTATATGGATGTTCACTATTGGAGACCTTTTATAGTCTCTAAAAAGGTTATAACGCCAACGACGCTTGCGCAGAGCAACTTTTTTCAGGATACAGAAAAAATTATAAATTCAATCATAGAAGCCGCATGGCTGAAATCATTTATACTAAAGCTGATTAAAGATCTAAGAGATACTGATAAGCTCATAAACGCTCTTGAAAAGGTAGTAATACCTGAGACTGAGAAAAAGATAGCCTCTATTTCTATTACTTTAGAAGAAAGGGACAGAGAAGAGCTTAATAGAATAAAAAAGGTAAGAAATAAAATGGTGACAGGTGTTGGAAGCGTTCGACGAAGCTAAGGAACAGATTAAAAAGAAACATGAAGAATACAGCAAGACATTAGAAAATGAATATGAAAAGTTAAAAGATGAATACATAAAAAAGCTTAAAACCGCTGGTGAGAAATAATTGATGACAGGAGAATTGATGCTGCCGTTTATACTGTTAATATATCAATCGCTTAACACGCTCGGAAATACAGTTGGCGCAGGTATAGCGTTCGGTTTAGCAGCTCTTGGAGCAGGTATAGCAATAGGGGGTGCAGGAGCAGCAGCTACAGCAGCGGTTGCTGAACATCCTGAAAGACCAGAGGTCAGGTCTTTCTCGCTTATTATGGTTGCTCTAGGAGAAGCAGTGGCTATTTACGGCATAGTTATAGCTATACTTATTCTAAGTCACACCTAAAATCTTTAAAAGATCTTCTTTTATTTTGTTATAAACATTTTCATGTACACTATCGTACCATTCTTCATCTTTACTTATTTCTCTGAGTTTTTCTAAAACATTCAGGCTCCTTTGAGCGTGAACTTTTGGGTCTACGTCTTTCCATTCTCTTCCGTCAAAAAGCCTGACTTGCCTTTCTGACCAGTCCCCTGGCTGATCCATGCCAGGATAATAGCACTCAAGCATATTATTCAAAACTTCTTCGGGTACTGAAGCCGCAAGTTTGCTCTTTATGCCGTCTTTCTCGTAACGAGATTCATCGAGCCCATACAAAGGCATGTCGTACCCGTTTTCGGCCAGCGGCGTTATGTTTTCTATTGCATAATAAACCCCTTCTACGCCCTTTCCTTTGAGGTATTCTTCAAGAACTTTTATTGCCTTATCTGAAATGAACCCGTAAAAAATAACTTTTTTTATTTTGCACCCGCTAGATGAACACTTTCTAAAAAGGTTGTCAAGAACAAAAAGAGATGTATTTCCCGTAGCTTCTGTATCTGGCTTTAAAACTACATATTCGCCAGGAGGTAACGCTGCCGGTTCATCATACGTCATAGTAAGTTCGCGCTGTACATGTTTCCTGAATGATACATATTTGTAGAGCGGTCTTGACCATGAGTTTATAAAGTCGATACCCTTTTCCTTAAGTGCATCATAAACCCTGTACCCAAGCGATGCTCTGAGCACGTGCTGCATCATTATCCTTTCAGAAAAAATACCTTCATTGTCCAAAAATTCTATAAATCTTTTTGCAAGTTTATAGTTTAAAAGTTCAAATTTCTCGCCAAGAATTTGAGGATAACAGGCTATTTCCCTACCCTCCTGTGAGTCTACAACGAATAATTTTTTTGAACGTGCATAAACTCTAAACCCAGAGGAGCTAAAATAATCTGAAAAAGATGTTGAAAAATCGAACGACCTGAAAACTTTATCCCTTAATCCATTAGATATCATCGCATAGAATCCCCATTGCTTTTTAATAAAATTTTTCTGTAAAGGGCGAGGTTTGCTGTTTGTTTTATTACAAGCTGAAAGCGTCGAGTGAAAATTCACGCAAACATGTCAGTCTTAAAAAGTTCAGACAGTAAAAAATATACCTAGGTTTATGCTATAGTTTGTATGGAATTGTTTGAAGGAACCTTTAGAGACAGTACTGGCAGATCTTACCATATCAGAGCTAAGGAAGGAACGCTCAGCCCATATTCAGTAAACGCAGGAAGTCCGGAGAGAGTTGAAAGTGCGGCGTCACTTTTGAGCAATGCAGAATTGGTAAACAAAAACAGGGGCCTTTACGTTTATAACGGCCATTACGGTAATATTCCTGTAACGCTTTTTTGTACGGGCATGGGACCAGGATCTGCTGAAATAGCTTATACTGAATACCTTGCAAACGTAGATTACCAAACATCTAAAAAAGTGTTCAGCATAAGGGTCGGAACAGCTGGAAGCTGGGCAAGTTTCGTGAAACCAGGAGATTACGTCGCAGAAACCGGAATAATCAGAAATGAGGGTGCATCCAGCAAGATAGCTCCGCTTGAGTGGCCTGCACGATCAGACATCGTCACTTTGTTGGCTATTGCTGAAGCCGTTGGAAAACTAAAGCTTGAAAAAAGGTTCTGGTTCGGCCCCGGCATAACAAAGGACACGCTTTATGCCGATGAAGATCCTGAAAGGAGATCGTCACAGCCTTGGGTTATAGAAGCCAGAGCCAAGTCTTACGAGGACATGGGCGCAGTTTCAACATCTATGGAATCTTCTGTGATGGCATTGTTAAGCGAGTTTTATTCGAGCAAGCTGAGAGTTAAAGGCGTTAAAATAGGATTTGGGAGCGTCCTTTTGATAGTCTCTCCATACTACAGAGAAGAAAAACAGGTCGAGTTTAATGTCAGCGAAGAAGACGAGCTCCAAGGCATAAAGGTGGCGCTTGAGGCTCTTAAAGTTGTAAATGAGATGCAAAAGACTGTAAACACAGGTAAAAAAATAACTCTGGAAGAAGCATTTTCAGTCCTTTATTCAAGGCTTCTTTATTGAACGTTTTTAAAAGTTTATAACATGACGTTCATGTAAATTATGTGTGAAATCAGAGACAGAAGAGCTCAAAGCGGTCTTTGATGCATCATGCCCAAATTGTGGAGGTCCTATAGAAGCTGAAAGGTTAAAGAAAGGGCTCGTTTGCTCTAGATGTCTTCCCGAGGAAAAAGATTATACGTATGAAGAAATGCTGAAAGAGCTTCATAAGCGAGGCACTCTAAAGCTGTTAAAGGAAGATTATGAAGTTATAAAAGGATTAAAGGATTTTTCTGAATTCTTTCGAAATGCTGTGGGTTCAAAGATATCCGGAGCCCAGAGGCTCTGGGCAATAAGGCTGCTCAGGAACGAAAACTACGCTATAACTTCGCCTCCTGGAGCAGGCAAGACAACGTTTGGGCTAGTTGTTGCTCTTTACATGTTGAAGAAAAAGAAAAAATCTCTTATCGTGGTGCCAACCAGGAGTCTGGCTTCCCAATCTGTTCAAAGGCTTTTTGAATACGGAAAAAAGCTAGGGATAAGTCTTAAAGTCTTTACGTACAACACCAAGAATTTAAAGATAAGCGAAGCTGACGTGGCAGTAGTGACTTCAAAGTACCTTTTCATGCATTATGAAGACGTAGAGTCCTCTGACTTTAAGTTCGTGTTCGTTGACGATGTTGATGCAGCCTTAAAGTCAAACAAAAGCATAAGGCTCGTTCTTAGGTTAGCAGGTTTTTCAGAAGAGGGAATAGAGAAAGCGAAGAACGCCATGTTCACAGAAAAAAGGTTAGATCTTCAGAGGCTCTTTGAAATAAGGAAAAAAATGATCAAAAGGACGATGATATTTTCCTCAGGCTCGATAACTCGCTCAAGCCCTCTTTTCTTAGTTCTTATGGGTTTCAGACCCGGTTCTCCAGGTTCTTATCCGAGAAATGTAATAGATCTTTATGAAGATATGCCTCAGGATCTGCTTCAATCTTTAAAGAAAAGGATAGGCGAGTTGGGAGACGGCGGTTTGATCTTTGTAACGCCTGATCTCGGCGCTGATTATGCAGAGTACCTAAGCTCAAAACTTAACGAGCAAGGGATAAGGAGCGCCGCCGTAAGCGGAAAAAACGTAAAGGTTATTGAAGAGTTCAAGAACGGCAAGTACTCTATACTTATAGGTGTAGCGACACATTATGGGACTCTTGTAAGAGGCATAGATATTCCTGAAAAGATAAGGTATGCGATCTTTATAGGAATACCAAGGTTCAAGTTCACTATAGGCGAAAAGATGCACCCTGTTTTGATGACGCGCATACTTACCTCTTACGCCCTTTACGTTAACAAGCCTGAAATAAACAGGCTTGCGTCGATCATAAGAAGGAAGATAACAAGGTTGAGCCCTGCAGCTCTGCAGATGCTTGCAAAGAAAGTTAAAGAAGGGAATTTGGAAGACCAGTTTATAATTTCAGCATATAACATAGTGAATGAAGCCCTGAAAGATAAGAACTTCCTTGAAAAGTTAGGCTCTACTATAGGGGCTGTAGTGAAGAACGGAAGCATTTACGTTCCAGACATAATAACTTACATTCAAGCCAGCGGCAGGACATCAAGGATGAGGTCATGGGGCAACACTCTCGGGCTAAGCTTTTTGTACGTCGACGATCAGAACCTGTTCCAGCTGTTCAAGAAGATCTCTTCTATAACTTTTGGTATAGAGTGGAAGAGGCCAGAAGAGGTTGACATAAAAGAAATACTGAAGCGCATAGACAGAGACAGGATTGAGGTCAAGGTTGAAGAACAGGTCGTTACATCCGAGGAGACGTCAAAGTTCTCCTCAACTCTTATGATAGTTGAATCGCCTCACAAGGCAAAGACTATAGCTAACTTTTTTTCGAGACCAGCTATAACGATAAGGGAAGGCATAGTGGTTTTTGAAACAGTAGTGAGCGGGAACCTGCTAAGCATAGCTTACACGGCAGGTCATGTAATTGACCTAACTCTCGATAAGGTTGGTTATCATGGAGTTGAAATCATGAAAAATAGTGAAAGGCAGTATATCCCGCATTACGCCGGTATAAAAGATTGTGAAAACGGGCACCAAGTTACGACCGCCGGAAACACCTGTCCTATATGTGGCGCCAGGATAGTAAGGGATAAGGTTGGCATGATCAACGCCTTAGAAAAGCTCGCTTTTGCCGTTGACACTGTGCTCATAGGAACGGATCCAGATACAGAAGGTGAAAAAATATCGTGGGACATATACAACCTTCTGAGGCCTTTTAACTCAAAAATAAAGAGGGTGGAGTTTCACGAAGTTACCAAACCCGCTCTGTTAAAAGCAATAAGCGAATCGAGAAACATAAACGAAAACCTGGTAAAGGCGCAGGTTGTAAGGAGGCTCGATGACAGGTGGCTTGGTTTTGAGCTTTCGACAAGGCTACAGAACGACTTCTGGAAATCTTACTGCAAGGAGGGTTACGGGATAGGCTGTGACAGGCCAAACAGAAACCTTAGCGCTGGAAGGGTTCAGACACCTGTTCTCGGCTGGATAATAGAGAGGTACAGGCAGTACAACGACAAAAAGAACCTCGTAAAAGCGTACTCAGCGCATCTGGAAGGCACTCCCATAAGGTTTTATTCAGAACAAGTAAAGCTTGCAATAGGCGATGAAGTTAAGCTCCGAATAATCGACTCAAAAATTTCTGAGGAAAAGATCAATCCGCCTCCGCCTTACACGATGAGCGAAATACTCAGAGACGCAGCTAACATTTTAAAGCTATCTGCGAGTGAAATTTCTGGAACGCTTCAAGATCTTTTTGAAGCCGGCTTTATAACTTATCCGAGGACAGACAGCACCAGAGTTTCAGAAGCAGGAATTTCTGTGGCCAAAAACTACATAACTCAGATACTGTCGCTAGACGAAAAGCAGTACTTCTACCCGAGAAAATGGGGTGAAGGCGGGGCACATGAAGCTATAAGGCCCACAAAACCGCTCTCTTCTCAGGATTTAAAGAACTACCTGCAGCAGGGGTTGATCTACACCCCTATAGCGATAAGCTGGAGACATTACGCTGTTTATGATCTTATATTTAGGAGGTTTATAGCAAGCCAGATGGCTCCTGCCACAGTCAGAAAGCAGATAATTTCTTTGAGCGCTGAAAAAGACGGAACAAACCTGACCGTAGATCCAAACCCTCTGGAGATACCCCTGGAATATGTTTTTGATGGTTTTGCTAGAGTTTTGCCCCCATACAGGGAGCTGCGGAGACCGGTTTCTGTGAAAGAAGCTTCTGTAAAGGTTGAAAACTTTTATGAGTTCAGGCGCATAGAGCTGTACTCGGAAGGCGACCTTGTGGAGGAAATGAAAAGGAAGGGCATAGGTAGACCAAGCACTTACTCAACGATTATACAGACAATTCTGATAAGACGTTATGCGATACTCAGCGGGGAAAGGAAGAAAATAGTGCCAACCAAACTTGGAATCGCAGCGTACAGCTTTCTCAAGGATAACTTCTGGGACCTTGTCAACGATGATACAACTTCAAAACTTGAAGCTAAGATGGATCTGATAGAGAACGGAAGCGTCAGCTACAGATCTGTTCTTGACGATATACTTAACGAGCTGATAACAAGGTTAAACATAAAAGTTCCTTTTATCAAAGAGCAGTAACGCTTTAATCTTTAAAATTTAATTTATGGGATGATGATGAATACGAACCCGCATTGAGCGAAAGCTATGAAAAAGGCTGGCTCCTGATGACATCTACCCTATATTAAGCCTCTGAGCGTTATGATAAATAACGCGAGGAAGATAAACGAAGTGAAGGCCGTTATGTTCTTTTTGATTTTCTCTTCGGATATTAAAAGAACAGCCTGCAATAACGAAATGCCTATCCCCAAGGCTAACGGAAAAGACACGGTTATGTTCTCTACGAGCATCAACAATCCCGGGTAAACGCTCATGACCAATGGGAGTTCAGCTATTAGAGAAGCTATCTGTTCCTGTTCTTTTCTCTTTGAAAAAACAAAAGGCGCTACTATTTCAGGAGCGCTGCTTATCAATGGTATGACGAGAAACGATATAAGTGAAGGCTGTACGCTCAGAAACTTAGCTAAATATACAGTTGAATTAACTACGTACTTGCCTGTAAGAGAAAGCAGAACGAGGCCTGCAGCCGTATACAATAATGGTGTTTTTCTCAGACTTTCGTGTTTTTCTCCTTTGAAGGCTTTCTGGGCTACGTATTCATAAAACACGAACAAAAAAATCAATAAAACTGAAGCGTACCTAAAAAGATAATATGATATAAAAAAAAGCACGGATTCAAAAATAAAGGTTAAAAGTGAAGCTCTCGAACCACTGTCCATTTTTAAGGGCCTTTTCGTAAAGAGCTTATAAGCTAAAAGTCCAACAGTCATGACGATAAAAGGTTCACCTAAAACTGTTCCTATAGCAACTTCTGTCCCTGCTTTTCCAGAAAATAAGCCGTAAACATAAACCGTGAGCTCTGGAAATGTAGTAATGAAAGGGAAAAGAAAATAAATAAAGTGCGTTATCTCATGGTTTTCGAAGGACAGGTCTATGCCGTAAGATAAAGAAAAGCATCCCGTCGCAAAAGCTATAAAAGCCAGCACCTGTAAGTAAACCTGCAACAAAATAGTTGAGAAATATGAATTTAATAGTGTTTCTAAGCAAAAATACATAAAACGTTTAAAGAAAAACTGAGTTAAACTTTCCAGATAAACGATGTTAAAGATCGAAAAAGGAATAGCCAGCATATCTGATGGAAAAAGAGTTCTTGTAGTTGACAGGTCAGGAAGGCTGCTTATCTACAGCAATGGTAAAGAAACATTCAGAAGGTCGCTTTTTAATCAGTTTCTGAAAGTAGGCTACAAGAACGGAGAGAGGATAGCAATTTTACTGAGCGAAAAAGAAGCAAAGTTAGTTACTCATGAAGCATATGAATTCTTGAGTGAATTTAAACAGGATTTAGGCCCTTTTGTTCCTAAAGCGGAAAATCTTGGTTGGGAATTCTTGCAAGAAGATTCCATGAAACTATTAAAAATATACAAAAGCCCTGTTCCCATAGTTCCCCCCGATCAGTATTTTCCTGTTTACGTTCAAATAACTGTTGGCTGCGCATGGAACAGGTGCACCTTCTGTCGTCTTTACAAAGATAAGCGGTACCACGTAATAGAAGAAAAAGAGCTTATAGATATGATAAAAGGGCTCATCGATTACTTTGGACCTTCGCTGGCGTCCCGCAGGAGCGTTTTTTTGGGCGATGCCAACGCGCTCCTGATGGATTTTGAAAAGCTGGCCAAATACCTAAAAATAATAAATGGTGTATTCAGGCTGCCAGTTTACTCATTTGTTGACGCATTTCTGACCCCGGAAAAGCTTACAAAGCAAAATCTTGAAACCCTTAGAAAGCTGGGCGTCGAAAGGGTCTACTTCGGAATAGAAAGCGGGAGCAGAACTGTTCTGGACCTGCTTAACAAGCCAATGCAGGTAGAAGGTGCTGTTGAATTTATAAATACATTTAAAAAATCAGGGATAAATGTAGGGTTAATATTTCTGGCTGGCGCAGGGGGAAAAGAATACTGGGAAGAACATGTAAGGAAATCATCAGAGTTTATAAGCAGAATAATGCTTGACAGGAAAGACATAATCTATGTTTCGCCTCTACACGAGTACAGGGATCTGCCTTATTGGGAGATATCAAAAAAGCTTGGAAAGCTTAGCACTGGAGAAAAGCTTGAACAGTTTCATTTAATGAAACATAATATTTATGAAGAGTACTACAAGGTTAACAAAAAAGAGCTTCAGACGCCGGTTGTGCTTTACGACATTACAGAATCTGTTTATTAAATTACGCTTAATATATTACAAATGTAACAAGCTTGGTAGTATAAATATGGCGAACAACAGATTGAACAGTACTATCGCAGTAATAGTTGAGTAAATGTAGTCTTTTTCTCTTATGAACTGCGCTAAACCCAGTGCAACCCTCAGGACAGGGGTAGCTATAAGAACTACAAGCCCAAGAAACATTATGGCGACTGGATTCATGGATACCGTGCCTTTTATTAACGTGTTTGCGTTAAAATAAGAGCTGTTGATCATCGAAGCGGTTGACGCTATCTGATTGATTGAGTAGTATCCAGCTTTTCCTTCAATGAGAAGGAGCATGAACCCTATAAAAAGAAGGGCTGCGCTTATAAGAACACCCACCCTCAAAGAGTAAGCTATTACGTCGTTAAAATCCATATCCAAGCCCCCTCAGGACCATTTGGATGCCTAAGAATATAAGTATCGCCGAGAAGATGTATCTGATGCTCTTGTTTGTTATCCTTACAAGTATTTTTGTTCCTATAAAGGCACCGAGCAAAACTCCTATAGCGGTTCCGGCTGCTATGAAAGGCTGTATATATCCATATATCCAGTATATTGAGCTGCCAGTAGCGGCCGTTACACCTATCATAAAATTGCTGGTAGTTGTAGATACTTTCATGGGCAGGTTCATAGCCCAGTCCATCCCGAGGACCTTTAAAGCTCCTGAACCTATGCCAAGAAGTCCAGAGATGAAACCCGCAAAGAACATTATTGTTTCTCCCAACCACCACCTTACGCCATAATAGTTAACCTCTTTTTCCAGAACAACATCGTAATAGCTCCCGTATAGCTTGAAAAGCTTAGTGCTCCAGTCGGGCTTGATCTCTTTTGGTAGCTCGTATTTGCTTCTCGTTAGCTGTATGTATACCTGAGAAAGAAGAACCAAACCAAACACTATGTATATCACATATTGAAGATGATGAGAATACATAAAAGCTACAGTGAGAGCACCAACTATCGATCCCGCTGTTGTGGCAATTTCAAGCCCCATTCCAAGCTTTATGTTTGTTATTTTGTCTTTAATGTAAGCGCTGCCGGCTCCGCTTGAAGTGGCTATCGTTGAAATCAGGCTTGCTCCTGTTGCGTAAGCTATAGGCATTCTCAGGTATAAAGTGTAAATTGGCACAAGAAACGTTCCCCCTCCAAGCCCGACTAAAGCGCCTAGAATTCCTGAGACAGCACTAACAGCTATCAATATGAGGAAATATATTATTGGCTGTATCACGCTTTCCCTTTTGGCGCTTTCAATATAAATTTTTTCAACTTAGAAACTGATGTCTCTATCGATCAGAATTTTCATATTTTACCAGAGACCCTGTCCGTTACAGTAGATCAAAACTTTTTTAGTGCAGGATGGCTGTTTAACGTTATGGATAGCATAAACAGCATCCTGCGATCTAATAATGGTAACAAGTACTTATTATACATTTATGAATCTATAGACAAGGCTATGAACATAAAGGCTCGAGATAGCGGATCGATAAAGAAAGTAATAGTTCTTTCTCCAATAACGAACTCTTATGTTGAGGGGACTGCTTCATCAATTGATGTATGCGGACAGACCGTAAGGAACAACCTGAAGCAACAGGACCCAGAGCGAGTTCTAAAGTACAATGAAGAAGTAATAAATAAGATGAAGGAAATGGGGGCGTTCAGAAAGCCTGTAATCGTTGCCATGGACTAGCACGACATAATGTTCTATAGCTAAAGCTGAAGGAGTAAAAGGGACTAATCATAAAAACGGCACTAACTGGGCTTATCAGTTCGCAAAGGCAGCTGTCGTTATGGGAGATGAAAAGTTAACAGTTGCGGTTACGCCTGTAAATAACGAAAGCAAGGTTGAACACGTGAAGAGGCTTTTATCCAAATTGTTTGAGCTTGGCATAAAGGTCAAAATTTTGCTTTTAGATGCAGTACACAGTTGACATAATAAATTACCTTAACGCTAAAGGAATAAATTTCATAATGAGGGCAATAGGGAAGTTCAAAGAGGGGGATGACTTACACAACAAGCAGCAAGAGGAAAAGCAAGATGAACAGGCAACCTTTAGGATTGTAGCTGTTAAAGACAGAAACGAGCTTTTAGTTTTTGCAACGAACACAGACATTAAGCCTAAAGCTATAAGAAGGATGTTCAGAAAGAGGTGGGCCATAGAGACTTCATACAGGATGATAAACCAGTTTTTGCCAAAGACGACGTCAAAGCTTTACTTCTACCTTGCAGTTCTTTTATACAACATATGGGTTTTTATGAATTACAAAAGGTAACGGTTCAGCATGTTATGTTTTTATTAATGATTGAAGCTTTAATCTCCAACGTATACGTTACGATCTTCAGATAGCTTTTATTTTAAACACAAAGAAATAACTTCACTAGCTTAAACCATGCATCATTTTTGGCTTAAAGCGCTATTTTTATAACATAATAAGATTAATCAGCGCAATTTGATAGCTTGTTTAGCCTTGCCTAAAGTTTTTGGACAAAGATCGCATTTAAAATCTAGTTTAAAATCTGGTAAGATAGCAAAAACATCATAAAAATCAACAAAAGTTTTGATCTACTGTAACTGACGGGATAGTTAAAAAAGCATGCATCGTTAGCTGCGTTCAACATATAAACTGAACACGAATGTTATCATAAAAAGATCAGAAGCTTTTTGCTTGAACCTTATATTTATACGCATAAAGGTAGACTGCTATAAAGAATATAACGAAAAAAGGCACAAGTATCAGATCGTTTACGTTAACTAAGCTCTCAATATACCAGAACGTTGAAAAAGAAAGAAGAAGCGAAGAGACAAGTATCTTCATATAAGCCTGTTTTAGCTTTCTGACCTGTGTGCGGAGAATAAAAGTGCCGATTATAACTATCAGAATCCCAACAAATGCTCCGCTCAAAGCTGAGACAAAGCTTATGGGTATCAGAGCCACTAGTACTATAGCGGGTTTCGCTCTACGTAGGCGCGCATAGGTACGCATCAGCATACCTATCGTACGCGTAGAGCTTGGGCTTCACAACTTCATGCAACTCCCTCACGAGTTCATCGGGAGTCTTCAGCTCCGCCCCTGTCTCGACGTACCCACCCATTCATATGCCTTCCACTTTACTGAAGGCATCATGAGGAACGCCGACCATCTTCAGTGACCTTCCCCCTCTGTGTGTGCACGTACCCCTCCATCTTTTCCTAAAGGAGGTATTGGGTCTTTGCTACCACCTTACTGCCCGTACACACAAATTGTTCATATCCAGAAATACATATAAACCTATCTATTTTGAAACTGCAGTCTCTTATCTGAAAATTATTACATGCCCTTAGATACTTAAAAAATAAAAGTTATTTGAGCAGTTTTTGGATAAGTATTGTTAAGAAATACAGGATGAGAAGACTTAGCAATGAACAGATAGAGTGGATAATAAAAGCAAAGGTTAATGGCAAGCTTACCAATAAAGAGATAGCAGATGTGCAGGGTATATCAATTAGCAGAGTGCAACAGCTTTATAGAGAGTACAAAAGTACAGGGGTTATTCATGTTCAGAAAAGAGCTGGAAGACACAAAAAGCCTTTGCCTGGGAGCGTTAGGAATGAAATCGTTGAGCTGTACAGAAAATACAGAATTAGCGCAAGTTACATCGGAAAGATACTTCGCGAGGAAGGATTACATATTGACAATGACAGAATCAACCAAGTACTCAAGGAGGCTGGCTTTGCAATGAGTGAGCCTAAAAAGTGGCACAGAAAGAAGTGGATAAGGTACGAAAGAGAATACTCAAATTCGTTATGGCACGTGGACTGGCACATGATAAAGGATCAGAGGTGGAAGGGATTATGGCTGATCGTGTATGAAGATGATTCATCAAGATTTATAACAGGCTACGGCGTTTATCCATCTCCAACGTCTAAGTATTCTGTTGATGTGCTGAAAAAAGCGATCGAAAAGTACGGAAAGCCTGAGCAGATCCTCTCTGATCACGGCACAACCTTCTATGGAGTTGAAGCAGATGAAAGGGAAAAAGGCATTACAGAGTTTGAAAAGTTTTTGATTAAAGAGAAGATAACGCTGATAGTCGGAAGGGTTGATCATCCTCAGACAAACGGCAAGGTTGAGAAGTTCTTTGATATATTCGAGAAGAAGGTAAAGTTCTTCAACACTGTAGATGAGTTCATGAACTGGTACAACTTCATAAGGCCACACGGAGCTTTTGACATAGAAAGACTTGAAACGCCTGCAATGATCTTCTACAAGAGGCTTCCCAAAAAGGAGATCATCGATCAATCATTCTTTGATATGCTGGAGAGGGGGGTGTAATAATTTGCAGATAAAACAATTTTGAAACTGCAGACTACGGCTTCAAAAGCCCAAGTAAAGCAGAAATGTTGCCGCTATTATTCTTACCCAAAATACTGGCAAAAGCGCTATTGCCTTCCCAACAAAGATAGTTGGTATAAATACTACGAGGATGCCGTCACAAACAGTTTCAAAATAAATAGCTTTATATAGTGCTAGTCATATAATATTTTTCGCCTGAAAGATCTTGAAAGAGGCATGTTTGCTCCTCGGCCTTAACTCAAGGACCATTATTGGATATACAAGAGCTTCTTATACACAAAAAGATAGGAGGTTGTGAAGCGTGCTAAAGAGCTATTCGCTAAAGCATGAGCGTGGAGATGAGCTCTTGCCGCTCCTCAAAGCGTACAGAGATGCTGTTAACAGAGTGCTAGAAGAGCTTTGGAACAGCATAGAGTGGAAAAAAAGGAGGGTTAATGGAAAGAAGCAGTGGAGGCTCTTGCCAAAGTACAAGGTTGACATCCACAGCAGAGAGTACAAGAAGAAGCTCAGGGACAGCCTCCTTGTGGATTGGCCTTACGCAGCACATTGGGTTGACTCAGCAATAAAGACAGCGTACTCAATATTTAAATCATGGAGAAAGAACTACGTTAAAGGAGAGAGAAAAAGGAAGAAGCCCACAGCAAGAAGGCTTTTTGCAAGAGCAAAGCAAACTCTCATTAAACTTGAAGGCGAAAGGCTTAGGTTAACGATTAAACCTGACGAGCATGTTTATATCGACCTCTCTAAAAGGTACTTTCCTCTACCTAAAGAAGTTTCATCAGCGGGCCTTGGCGAACCAGTAATAACGCTTGAAAAGGTGCACCTTCCAGTTCACTATAAGGATGAGAATCAAGAAAAGCCAAGCGTGGCTTGGGATTTCAACCTGCTTTCCCTGGACGGCTACTCACCAGAGACAGGTTGGGTTAAGATAGACACATCGAAGCTAGCGTCGGTGCACATCTCATCATTTGAAAAAAGAAGGAGCGTGCAAAGGAAGGCTTCAAAGTCAAAGAAAGCGAAGAGGATACTTGCTAAGTACTCTAAAAGGGAGAGGAACCGTGCTAGAAAGCATCAGCTCGAAATCGCTCGTGTAATCCGGTTTGTTGCAGGTGTTGTTGGCCTAGAGGAGCTATCAAAGCATGGCATGTACACGCGTTCTAGCTTATGGAACAGGATGATTTCGAGGAGCGACTGGAGGAGCATTTCAAGGATACTAACGAAAAGGATAAGTGAAGCTAAAGTTAAGGAGCTCGACCCCTACGGCTCATCATCATACTGCTCCAGGTGTGGGTGGGAAAACAAAGACCTGAATGGAGCAGTTTTTGAGTGCAGTAGGTGCGGGCTCCGAATAGACAGACAGCTAAACGCAGCCATAAACCTCTACATGCGCCTCAAGTTCGGGTACACAACAAATTGGGATGACAAAAAGAAGCGCGTTGAACTGAGGATGGAGGGCGCTTCCCAGAAGGAATGGTGGGATCATGTAGTCCTGCCATCCCTACTGGGTGGGTGCGTCCTGACAGGGGCGGAGCTGAAGACTCCCGATGAACTCGTGAGGGGGTTGCATGAAGTTGTGAAGCCCAAGCTCTACGCGTACGATAGGTATGCTGATGCGTACCTACGTGCGCCTACGTAGAGCGAAACCCCGACAGCTGAGGCCTCTGTAAGTTCAAGAAGAGTTATACCAAAGGCGGCAAGAAATATCCCTAGATCCATGCTCAAACTATTTGAAAAGGAAAGTATTTAGACTTTTAGCAAGTTTCTTAAAAAATAGAAGATTAAGTAAAGCAGAAAGCTTATTTAAACACGAAGAATGTCGGACAGAAAACTGCAATAGAATGAGGCTTTCCCATTGAACCCCTATATGTTAAAGCTCTCCAAATATTCTATCAAAACTCTTGCGCTGCTGTGTTCATAGTCCCGTGTTGCATAGACTATGGTTATTTTTTCTTTCTTAAGCAATTCTAGAATCTCCTTAACCTTTGGATTGTTATTTAGCTCTTCTCTGTATTTTAGCCTAAATTCTTCCCATTTCTGTACATCGTGAGAATACCATTTTCTGAGCTCTTTGCTCGGGGCAACATCCTTGATCCAAATGTCTACCTTTTCCTTTTTAATACCGCGTGGCCACAACCTTTCGACGAGCACCCATTTTCCATCATTCTGATTTTTCTCGTCATATACATTTTTATAAAATATCAACGTTACAAAAATCATAAAACTACGATAAAAGTTTTGTTAAGCTTTTGTCTTAAGCACATTTCTGTTTAAAAAAGTATTTATATATGTATCACACAACTATCACGATGTCGGAGGAAAAAAAGAAGCTAGCCGAACAGATAGACAGGGTAGCTATAACAAAATACTACCCGGACAAAGGTTACGTTGAGCTTACCAAGGGTTTTCCTGAAGAGAGCTATCTATGGAACGAAGATTTTCATCCAACGCCTGTAAAGTACAGAAACTGGGGAACATTGACGTACTTTGCCATCTGGTTTGGCATGTCTATGGAGGTTGAAAGCTGGGCTCTGGTTTCTATAGCTTATTCTTTTGGACTCAACTGGTTCTGGGGCCTCATGGCTGTTTTGCTGGGAAACCTTATAATCCTGATACCAATTCTTATAATAAGCCACGGAGGGGCAAGGTACGGCATTCCTGAAACCATAATAACCAGGTCAAGATGGGGAGTTTACGGCGCGTGGATACCTAACATAATAAGGGGAATAATCGGGGCTGGCTGGTGGGGAATAGATACGTGGATAATAGCTGAATCATTTGGCGCCATGTATATAGTTGCAACGGGCCAGGTCGATAAACTCCTCTATTTAGCTCAGCAGTACCCGGCAACTTTGCCTTTCCTGATTTCTACGATAAACCCATTGCTTTTCTGGACAGTCTTTATAGTTACGATAATAGCAAGGGTTATTCTGCTGTACTACTCTCCGCCTAAAACCGGACAGAGAGTTTTGCAGATGGTAAGCTGGAGTGTGCCTTTCATAGCTTTCGCCGGTTTCTTTATAGCTTTCTTCAGCGTCATGAGCAAAGCTAGCTGGCAGTGGACAAGCATACTTTCAATACCTACTACCGTTTCAGGTTCTGCCTTCTGGTTTGCTCTAATAGGACTTATAAATGCAAACGTTGCTTTCTGGGCAACAATGGCCTTGAGCATGCCAGACTACAGCAGGTTCGCAAAGAGCCAGTACGCCCAGAGCTTTGGTCAGGTTCCCATGCCTCTTCTTATGACTGCAATAGGTGCTTTCGGACTTATAACGACAGGCGCTTCGATAGCTGTTTACAAAATACCTATATGGGACCCTATAGTTCTTACAGCTCTTGCCGTATCTAACCCGGCTTTAGCGTTTACCGGGCTTTTCCTGCTCATGCTGGGAGTTGTCGTCGTGAACATATACGCGGACACTGTGGGGCCAGCTTACGACTTTGCAAACCTTTATCCAAAAAAGATAAGCTGGTTTAGGGGCGTGATCATTGTTATAGTAATAGCAGCACTGCTTCAGTCGTGGAGCTATTACTTCAGCGCGTTCAGCTATGTAGAAAACTGGCTTCTAACATACGGAGCTCTTCTTGGAGGGGTTGAAGGCATAATAATCTTTGATTACGCAATAGTAAGGAGGTTTAAGTTTGAGCTTCCTGACAACTATCTGACTTACGGCAGGTTCAGGTATTTCAAGGGAGTGAACCCGGCTGCTGTAATAGCATTTATAGTATCCATGGTGCTCGTATTCCCTCCAAATACATACCTGCCAACCTCACTTGCAGAGCTTTATCCGTACCAGGCCTGGGTTTTTCAGAACGCGTGGTTGTCCGCGATAATCATAGCTGGATTAATATATTTGATACTTATGAAGTTCTGGGTTATACCTAAATATCAGCCGATGCTGAAGGGCGGCCTCCTGAAAGGTTACATAGCTGATGATACAAAGATAATTTTCTCAAAGGATAGAAACGCAAATTAAAGATTTTTATTTTTTATTAAAAAAATTCTGAAGATAAGAGACTGAAGATCAAATTCCAAAAAGGATAAATCTAGCGTGATGCAACATATCCCTTACCGTTGACAGAACAAGAGTTAATGTCCAAAAGCGTGCCTCGCCTTGATTCTTATGAAAAAGTTACCGGGGAATTGAAGTTTTTTGGGGACGTTTACCTTAACGGTATGCTAACCGGCTATGTTGTGAGGAGTCCTTTTCCTCACTGTATCATTTCTTCTATGAGCTTGGAAAAAGCGCTCAGAGTGCATGGGGTTAAGGCTATAATTACAAGCAAAGACATTCCTGGGACAAACAGGTTCGGGCCATACGATGACGCGCCAATACTTGCGGAGAAAAAGGCGAACTATTACGGTGAAGCTATAGCTCTGATAGCCGCAGAAAGCCTGGAAAGCGCTAAAAGGGCCGAAGAAGAGCTTGAGCTCAAGTGCACACAGCTGCCGGTTGTCGAGAACATAGAACAGTCTCTCGATGGTAAAGTTCTCATACATGAAAAGGGAAACATTGGTGTTCAATTTCACGTCAGCAGGGGCGATGTAAATTATTATGAAAAAAATTCCGATTTTGTCTTCGAGAGAACTTACAGAACCCAGTTCCAGAAGCACATGTACCTTGAACCCGAAAGCGGCTACGCTTACATCGATGAATCTGGAAAGATAAACGTCTTCTCCAACGGTCAGAACCCCTACGCTGACAGAAAGGTCATAGCTAGAGCGCTCAGTATACCAGAAGAAAGGGTCAGGGTCGTCAGTTATCCCACCGGCGGAAGCTTCGGTGGTAAGGAGGAATCGCCTTTTCCAGCTTTTCTTGCCCTTTTGACCTTTTACTCTCACAGACCTGTGAAGATTGTTTATTCAAGAGAAGAATCCGGGGTAGCAGGAGTTCACAGGCACGCTTCAAAGATAGAGCTGAAAACAGGCGTCATGAAAGATGGTACCTTTACCTTCAACGTTTCCAGGGTTTACCTTGATACCGGAGCCTACATGATCTGGGGGCCGAACGTTCTCGGCACGGCTATGGAGGTGTCCAACGGGCCTTACAGGTTTTACGCTGTTGACTCTGAAGGCTTTCTTGTTTATACAAACAACGGCGTTTCTTCAGCGTTCAGGGGTTTTGGTGCACCTCAGGGCGCTTTTGCCATGGAATCGCTGATAGATGAAATTTCAAGGGAGCTCAGAATAGATCCAATAGATCTGAGGTTGAAAAACCTTCTGAAAGATGGAGAGACTGCTCCTTTCGGCACGAAGGCAAGGGGTCTTGAAGGTGTGAGAAACGCGCTGATCATGTCAAAAAGCTCGACTCTCTTAAATTCTGGTAAATCAGAAGGTGACCTTTTTAAGGAAGGCATAGGCGTTGCGCTTGGAATGAAAGGCATAGCTTATGGAAGCGATGAGCCGCCGGTTAACGTAGCTCTTGAGGTTGACCCTGATGGTCTCCTGAAGGTATATTTTTCAAACGTGGATTATGGTCAGGGGATAATAACGGGGAACGCTCAGCTCGTTTCAATGAAGCTCGGTATACCTCTTGAGATGATAAAGGTTTACAATGCAGATACTGATCTTTCTCCGGATTCAGGTTCTTCTAACGCTTCCAGAAGCACTGTAACGAGCGGGATGGCCCTGGTAAAAGCTTGCGAAAAGCTTGTGGAAGAAGTTTCTCAAAAGCTATCAGAAATCCTCAACATACAGTTAGAGGATATCAAGTACGCAGGCGGAAGGTTCATAACCTCAGCAGGCTCCTTTAGCATGTTTCAGGCAGTAAAAATGATAAACGAAGGGAAGAAACTTAGAATAGAGTTCACTTACCACCCACCAGAAGTTGAGAAAAAGATAGAGGGTATGAAAGAAGCCCCGAGGTTCTTCTACACTTACGACGTCCTGATAACAAAGATAGCTGTGGATACTTTAACTGGAAGGATAACTGTTAAAGGAATGGAGCACTTTGTTGATGCCGGAAACATAATCAACAATCTTATAGCAGAATCTCAGGTAGAAGGGGCAGCTGTACAGGGACTTGGTTTTGCTCTTTATGAGGAGCTCAAGTACAGCAGAGGAATCCCGCTTAACATAAACTATACAACTTACATAGTCCCTTCATCAAAGGACATCCCAGAAATTAAAACCTATTTTGCAGAATCTTATGAAGACCTTGGACCTTTTGGGGCCAAGGGCGTGGGCGAAATAGGACTTGTTCCCGTTGCCCCAGCCATCGCAAACGCAGTGAGGGACGCTCTCGGAATATCAATTTATGAGCTTCCGCTGAAAGCCGAAAAGGTAATTGAAGCGCTGGAGATCTTGAAAAAGTAAATAAACTAATATGTTTCAGATTTTTTGAGTTAAACAAATATATTAAAAAGCATCAGATTTTAAACATGGGAGTTAAAGTCGTAAAGACGGAAGAGGCGATAGGAAAAAGGCTGGCCTACGATACGACACTTGTTACAAAGGAGAGATCACAGGTTCTCTATGAAAAAGGAACGCTGATTACTGATGTCCATGTAAACAACCTCAAGGACTCTGGAGTTTATTACGTTTACGTGTACGAAGAAGGGGGCGAAGATCTGTATTATGAGTGGGAAATAAGCGAAAGCGTTTGCAAGAGAGTCATAGATGAAAGGTTCTTTGAGTACAGGGTTGCAAAGCAGGGAGCAGCCTTGATTTATTCAAAAGTTCCGGGAATAGTTAATGTAGATAGGGAAGCGCTCAAGGCGCTTAACACGTCGGGAATCGCGCTGCTCATAAGCAAGGGCTCAGGCACTGCTGTTGGCTCAAAAGAGCTGGTGGCAGTGGTGGACTCGCTCCCGTTGTTCGTGGAAAAGGGGAAATTTGAAAGCCTCTTAAAAGATCTTAAGATCTCCCTGTCGTTACAGCAGTTTAAATACAGAAGTATCGGAACGGTAATAACAGGGACTGAGGTCTACGAAGGAAGAAAGAAGGACCTTTACAGCGACATTTTGAGCAAAAAAGCAGAGAAATACGGCTGGGAAATAGTGTGCAAAGAAATGGTTCCGGATGATGAAGATCAGATATCGAGCGCGGTTGAAAAATGCCTTAAAACTGCTGAAGCAGTTATAGTAACTGGAGGGATGTCAGTAGATGCAACTGACAGGACGCCTGCTGGAATAAAAAAATCAGGGGCAGAAATAATAGCTCACGGAATACCCATAAAGCCTACCACGATGTCTCTGATAGCTTTTAAAGGCGAAAAACCAGTCTTCGGAATTTCCGCAGGAGGCATACACTACAGTGATCTTAACTCAATAGATGTTATATTTACAAAACTTATGGCAGGCTGGAGACCTACTAAAGAAGAAATAGCGCTCATGGGAGACGGCGGGCTCCTGCCAAACTTTGAGCCTTCATCAAAGCTGCATTTAGATTGATGCAGAGCTTTTGCAAAATTAAAAGCAAAAAAGAAACTTTTTAACGCTTATCTTTTGAATATAAGTTTATTCTTCCTTTATGTGCAGCTCTCCGTACCTGCCTACGTTTAGCCTTTTTACTCCCCTGTACGTGTTTACATACCCGTTTACGACTTCTACGGTGTCCCCTTCCTTTACCATATCTATCTGTTCGTTCCAGAGGTTCAGAATTATACTGCCGGTTTCATCCTCTATCGTGGCTTCTGCAACTCTCGATTCTCCCCTTGATGTGTTGACGTTCTTTGGTTCAGATATTTTGCTGACCTTTCCAGTAACAGTTACTTTTCTACTATCTTCTTTTATTTCCGCTATCTTCAATGTTTTTATATTAAAACATGTACTATAAAAGCTTAATCTACAAAAATGATAACGTTTGATGTCTAAAAATATTCATCGTTCCAGCAGACGAAGATCCTGAATATCGTTTATCTGAAGTTTTTTGTAGCAAAAATCAAACAAGAGAAACGTTTAAAACTTGTTGTTTTATAACTAGATTAAGCCCTGGTAGTATAGCGGCCCAGTATGCGGCGCTGTCACCGCCGTGACCCGGGTTCAAATCCCGGCCAGGGCGTTCGTTTACTTATATGTAGAAATGGGGCACAGCGGATCCTTGTGATTAAAGCTCCCATAAAAACGATATGCTCTAGCTGGGCATCCTGAGTTGCAAATTTTAGAGAATGGACATGAATCACAACCATAAATCTTGTTGGAATTTCTTCTCCGAAAAGCGCTAAAACCATTATTCCAAATATCATTCAAGATATCCTTCAGTGCGTTCCCTTCCTTAAAAGCAGGTTCCATAAGTAGCTCACACCCATATACATCGCCATTTGAATTTATCACAAACCTGCTTCTGCCAGCCTGGCAAACCGATGCATCCTTTTTGGATTTATTTAAAGTTCTCTGACCTCTTCCCCGCCCTTGAAGAGGCGAAGATTCTCTGAGGTCTCAAGGGTTACACCCCTTTAACGGGTGCTACTCTGTTGTGATCTACTATGAAAGATATAGGCTTCTTTACTTTTGAAACAATTACGTTCACTGCTTTTTTGAAAATATTCAATGCGCCATTAAGGTCTGAATGAAGTCTGTGTCCTTTAGGGCAACTAACGACTCCTCTCGGGTTTCTTTCGACTTCTACATTATCATGATATGCACAGTACTTTGAAGTATTATACTCAACTACTTCAAACACTTTTATCCCATATTCTTGAGCCTTTAGTTCTATTGTATCCATGAATTTGCGATAAGACCACAAGTTTACCGTAAATTTATTGCCCTTCTCCTGAGCTATGTCGAAAGGGTAGCCTAAGTATATAGTTGAAACGCCTAGCCCGTGCAACTCTTTTATTAAGTGCGAAGCTAAGTTCCTGTACAAGTGACGAAGCCTTCTCTTTAATTTCCCGTGTAACCTTTTCTTCTCTTTTAACAACTTTTCATACGCTTCATATTCTCTAATGTTTTTCGTTTTGTCTGCTAATGATTGTACTTCTGCTATCTTCTTTTCAAAGTAGAAATAATCTTCCTTAGCCCTAATGCCTTTGTACAGCAACCAAGTTCCGTCTTCTATTATTACGCTTGCCAAAACGTTGATGCCTAAGTCTATTGAAGCCATTTTATCTCCTTTAGGCGATTCAACTTGAACGCTTTTCCTTTCGCCGTGAACGATATATTTGCTTTTATTTCCATTTTTAGTTATTTCAACTCCTACATCAACAGGGATTGAAGCGTACCACGCGTTCTTTGCTTCGTCGTGGTATATTTCAAGCCTTCCTTGTTTGCCGTACCACCTTAACCTGCCTACGAAATCAATTTCGAGCTCAAAGTCTTTGAGGATTAACTTATGGTTCTGCTTGTCCACATCGTACCTGTCTTGTCTTATCACGAGCATTAGCTTCCTCTTCTTAGTTTCTTTGTCCTTCCAGTAATTCGGTGGGCTAACGCGTTTTATAAACGGTGGCAATTTTCCTTCTTTCTTCAGCTTTAGAAGAGAGAAAAAGGAAGACCAGGCTTCGTTGTTCTTTTTCATGACTGCTTGAGCGTTAACTCCTAGTTCTCCTTTGTACTTTTCGTAGTATTTGTCCTGCGTTGTATCGAAGTCCACGTGATGTTGCTGGAAGAACTGTTGTCTCCTTTCGTAGTTAATTTCGTTGAAGAGTTTCGCTGATATGTTCGCTAACCTTTTTAGTTTCCTTTCCTGAAAACCGTTCGGGAGAAGGCGTACGACGTTTGTCCTCTTATTCGTGTGCTTTACTTCGTAGATGCCCTCCTCTGGCTTAGCGGGAGAATTCGGCTCCCGCCCCTCATGTCCTAAGAGTTGACTAGAGGAGAGCATTCAAAACAAAAATAGCAGTTTTAATTTAAAAGCTTTTGCACCGCCCCTAAAAGGGACGAGGCTTGTCGTTCATTTTATCATATGCTTCCTGAACCTCAGACCTTGTTGGAATAATTTTGTTTGTAGCGTTCCCAAACAGCTGGGCAACAATAAGCGTTGCTGCGCTAGCGCCCAACGATTCGCTCATCTTGACAAACTCGAGTGACTGGAAATAGTTTGTTGACGTTATGACCATTGATGTTGAAAAGTTAATCCCTTCATTCTTAAGCACGTTAGCTGCCCTTATTGCTGCTTCAAAGCTCCCCTTACCTCTGATTGCATCATTTACGCTTGCGCTGGCACCATCTATGCTGAGCTGAACCTGGTTAATACCTGCTTTACGAATGGCTTTGGCCATTTCTTCATTTATAAAATACCCGTTAGTGCTCATTCCAGTGACCATGCCATATTCTCTTGAAGCTTTGATCAATTTGCTCAGCTTATCCTTACCGAGAAGAGTGGGCTCACCCCCGAGCAGGTAAACGTATCTGGTTCCCAAATCAGATAGTTTTTCGATTATCTTTAACCACTCTTCAACTGAAAGCTCGTTTCTCAACGGAGCCCCTGCAGACACATAGCAAGTTATACATCTCAAATTACAGGCAGTTGTTAGGTATAACGTAGCTTCTAAACCGTGTTCACTTGGCTCCATTACGTTATTTTCCTCATTAAAAAGCATGTGAGGTAAGGGACTAGCCGGGCAATCCTCAATAAAAGCCTTCTCCTCAAGGCTCAACATTAACAATGAACAATTTTTCAGCTCGCAAATATTTGCGTTTCTAAGAAAACGTGCTGTATTATGTTAGATGCTGTTCGCATCTTTTCTTTAGTAAAGCGTAGACGGAAATAATAATTTAACGGTTAGAATTTGAACTGGTGATGAATGTTTTATAAATCCAAGTACCTTTTATGCTGTTTCATAGTGGAGTAGCTCCCGTTAAATGGGAGTAACCCTTGTCCTCGGGAACCATCGCCCCTCAGGGCTGTGAGGAGGTCGGCTTTTTACAAATGCAATTTTTAAAAACAAGCATTTTAAAGATAAAAAGTTAATAATAATACGCATGAGCTCTAAGGTATCATTATTTAAAATATACGCTCTATTCATAATCCTAGCTTTTATACTTGCGGTAATATACGTGGTTACTTCTGTTGTGCCCATAATTCCGTTAAAGTACACTAAAGTTTTAAACGCTGTAGTAATAGTCGTTGTTCTCTACATAGCTCTGAGAATCTTCCTTCCCATATTCGACAGGGCGATCAAGATAGATGATCCGGAGGTGAAAGCCACAACAAGGTTCATAATATCGCTGGTCTGGTACGGCATGATAGGCCTAGCAGTAGCAGCTTCTTTTGGAGTTGATGTTTCTTCGGTTATTCTAGGCTCGGCCTTTGCGTCGGTAATAATAGGCCTTGCAGCTCAGACCGTGCTTTCAAACGTTTTAGCCGGATTAGCTCTTCTTATCTCAAAGCCTGTTAAGATAGGCGACCGAGTTACTATAGCTACCTGGCAGTTCGGCTCAGTTTTTCCAACGTACCCGCCAAAGTTCTTTTCTCAGGATATACTGATAAACGGTTTCACAGGCAGCATACTTGAGATCAAGCTGATGTACACGTTTATTTCTGACGACGAAAACGCTGTCCTGGCAATACCTAACAACATAATTCTCTCGTCTTCCATGTTCAGGACTTATAGGGACAAGATAATAACGACCGTGAGGTTCCCCATCAAAAACATGGACGTGGACAGCGCAAAGATGAAAGCGAAAAAGGCTGTTGACAGGTGCCCGATGGTGGTTGATTACAAAATACTTATTGATGAAGTTTACCAGGACAGCTACCTGCTGAAAATCACGGCTCTCTGCAAGGGGAACAGGCAGGAAGTTTGCAGGAGCGAGATCCTTGAATCCATGTTAAAAGAGTTTTCAAATCCAGCGGCTTAAGAAAAACGTTGTGAGTTGATCGGTTTGACAAAGCTAAAAATCGGCAGCAAACAGTAAATTATCATATATATATATTTATTACCTTCATCTTTTTCCCCTGAGACCCAGTCCGTAAGGACGTGGTAGTTTACTCCAAAGCTTTAACGCTAAAAGTCTCGCTTTCATCGTTGATAACTAAATTCCTGTAGTTGGCGTTCAGAATTCCCTTTTTTGACAGAAGGGACAGGATAACAGATGCGTACCATGGACTTCCCGTTGCCCCCGGCGAGTTATAGTTGAGCACAAACAGGACTCTCCCTTTTATGTAAAAGAAAGGCTCAGAAATGAAGCCGCTTTTATCTATTATGTTGTGTCTTATCCCCGAAATTCCCCTTCCGATCGCGTCGCCACTGGTTATCCCTATAGCGAACTCTGAAACCTTCTTGATCATGCTGGATTTAAACAGCGATATTCTCCAATCGGCAAAAACAAGCTTCATGAACTCCACATCAGTAAAGAGCTTTGCCTTAATGGGAAAAGGCCCCTCTCCGCTCCCAAGAACGTTCTTTAAAATTTTTGAAAACGTCCCTTCATAATCATAAGGTCCAGGAACGAGGAAGGCGTTCGGTCCTATCTCTGTTCCCCCCGTGTGTCTCTTTATTATGTGAGGGTCAAGAAAAGGGAAGTTCGGAAACCTGGGCACGGTGTAGATGTTCCTTCTGAAAAACTTTCCCTTTTCCTCTGAAAGCTTCCAGTAATCTCCCCTGAAGTGAAGCTGAGCGTATCCCTTTAACCCGTTCGTTACGGCCAGGTTGAAGGTCTCACCCCCGGCCACGACTATCACCGATCTTCCCGAAATTTTCTTTTTAGATCCGTCACACGAGCATACAACTTCGCCATCAGGATTAACGCTCACGGTCCTGCAACCGTAAAAAACTCTCGCGCCCCTGCCTTCGGAAAGCTCCATCATCTTTTCGGATATCTGCTTGAAGTTCACGACCGAGTCTGTCTTGCTGAGAAAGGCTAGCTTCCCCTTTACGCTAGGCTCGATCGCGCTGATTTCTTTTTCATCGAGGACCAGGTACTCTGACTCTTCCATGCCGTTTTCCCTTGCCCATCTTTCATAGTTTCTGATGACGCCTGCGCCCTGAGCGTCTGTTGAAACCTCCAGCGTCCCCAGCTGGTTCCAGTACAGCCCTTTTTCCTCAACGAACATCTTCAGAAAAGGGTATGATCTTGCGGCGGCAAAAGCCGAAGCCTTCCTCCTATCAGGGTTCAGGTAAAAGGGCCTGTGCACAACCCCCGTGTTCCTGTAGGTCGAGTGAACTCCGGGCTCCTTTTCTTTTTCTATTACAGCAACTTTCAGGCCGTTTTCCGAGGCAAAATAAGCAACAGATGACCCGAGGATCCCGGCTCCAACGATCACCGCGTCAAAGCTCATGGGAACTCCTGTCCCTTAAACCTCCCGTTGTACTCAGCCGGAGGGTTGACTTCTTCAAGTATGAGCTGGCATATCTTTGTCCCTGGAAAAATCGCAAGCGGGCTCGGAGAAAGGTTGGCTATTTCAAGAACGATCTTCCCGTCTGACCCCGGGGCGACGAAGCCGCTGCTGATGTGAACCAGAAGTCCGAGCCTCGCGAACCTGGACCTCCCTTCAATCCTCCCCGATATGTAAGGAGGAAGCCTCACGCTCTCCCTAGTTATCCCGTGAACAAGCTCCCCGGGAGTGAGCATCATGTAACCGTCGTTTAAAGTAATGAGACTCGTGAATTCCTTGTAGTCGGTTTCTTCCTTTATCTCAACAACCTTCATCGACTTCTTGAATGTCCTGAAAACGTTCCCGAGGGTCAGGTCTATTGAAGCAGCTCCCACGTTCTTTTCATCAAAAGGGTCAATCACTATTTCTCTGTTCCTTATCAGTTCCAGGATCTTCTTCCTGCCTAGTATCATTTTACCGCACGTATAGTTATCGCAGCTTGATTATAAAAGTTAAGTACAAAATCAAAAATTTTAAAACCGTTTAAAAAGTTAACTTTCTGTGAAGCGGTCAAAAAAAAAAAAACG
>JAWDMM010000008.1:0-38946 GCA_046536595.1 Nitrososphaeria archaeon
GTCTCAGGCGTTACACCCCTTTAACGGGTGCTATTGAGCTGTATAAAAAAGAGCGAACATAAAGCCTTTATTATCGGTTCTGGCTTAATGGGTCATCCCCGCCGCAAGCGGCGAAGCTTTTAGCGTTTGCAACTTTTAGCCTAAATTAAATGGGGCGTGCGGCTCGTAGCCCTCCTTCTGTTCAGGCGGAATTTGACTATGCGGCCAACCTAGGTCTCACCCACGGGTGTTTCATAGACCAGTTTTGGCCTTTCTTCGTTTGGGATGGCCGTTTCATCCCTTTACCAGGCGTCCTCCGACAACCATTGGTTGTCATCAAAGACATCTGCCTGCTGGGTGTCGTTTCTGTTCCAGAGCCGGCGATCTCTCGCCGCGCGTCGCCGCGCCAAACCCCGTGGACGAAGGGAGGAGCTTCCTCAGGTCTCCCCGTAACCCGCCCGGCCGCTCGCCCGTTTTATTTTAAATGACAAGAAAATTATAAACTTGACCAAAATCTTAATACTTCTTCCTTGTAAAGTACCCCGCCCTTACCAGTAGATCAAAATTTTTAGCGAAAGATAACGTTTTGCCACTTTTGCAAACCATACGCAATTCTACGATCTAATAATGGTAAAGCGCATTAATATTTTTGAGACATGGAAAAATCTATAGATAATGCTTGTTTTTTAAGCTTGCGCAGACAGGTTATGAAGAACAACCTGAAGCAGCATGACCCTTATAATGTATGAGTATAACAAATTCATCATAAATTCAGATAAAAAGTTTTGATCCACTGTAACGGACGGGATCTCTGGTAAAAAGATGAAGTATATAGAAGATAAAATTTTATAGATAAACGGGGTTTGTTGTGTTATTCCATTACAATCATAGATAGTGTTGATCTTACTTTTTCTAACCTTCTTATTTTCCAAGTTATTATTTCTTTTACTTGTTCCATAGTGTCTGCTTCAATTTTAGCTATTATATCATAAACACCATAAACTAAATATACTTCTTTTACACCCTGCATTTCTTTTAACTGTTTTAAGACTTCTCCTTCGTACCCCATATCCGTATTTATTAATACATATGCTGTTGCCATAGAAAATAATTACAAAACATTCGTTATAAATTTTACCATTAACAAAAACGCAGTTTTGACAAAAAAGTAAAGCTTTTTCGCAATAATTATATTCAGATAAATTTTTATTGTTCAAAAAAACACGCAAATATGTATGTTTATTAAAAACGACGCTAGTAAAGGAGTAGATTTATATGTAAAAAAAGTAGATAAAGAGTTTTTAATGTTGAGTAAAATAACCGGCATAAAAGTAATTTTGGCTGAGGAAATAGAAAAAAATTTAGATACAAAAGGGGTAGATGTTTATCATTATAAATATGATCCCTCAAAAGAGTTTAAAGGCCCTTTGGTTACTGCAAATATAAAAAATTATAAAGCGGTTTTTGAGTACATAAGAAAACACCCTAATAGGGTATTTGCGGTTATAGCGGATTTTAACGATTTTATGACCGATGACGAATCTCACTTAGATTTTATAAAATCTCTAAGAAAGATTTACTCAATTCCTTTATTATATGGAAGTGGAGCCACCAATGTACATGAGTTTGTTTCACCAGTGATTCTAAACTATGCTATAGAATTTTTTTATGGAATAAAAAACTTTGAAAATAAAAAACGGTACAGATCTTTTTTTGAAAAATTCGCTGGCTTGTTAGGAGATGAAAGGTATTTTGAAAAAATTTAGAACTAGATACATTCTTATTATGACGAAAAAATCACACTCTTTAAAAGTTAGTGAGAACGTAAAAAAAGCGTTAAAAGAGCTGATGGGTAACTATGTTCTTTTTAGGATAGAAATAAAGGCGATCGTTTTAAACAAAGATGAGTTTCTTCTTTTAAGGTTCAGATACTTTGATATTGATCCCAGAGTGTTTTATCTTGCAACACAATATGTAAAAAACTATGGGGTTGATATATTACCGTTAAAAACTTTTGGAAGTATCAAATCTGCAAAAAAATTTCTGGAAAGGTTTAATTTAGCATAATGCGGTTATTCTTTTTAGGTAAGCTTTTATAATATACCTTTTTAATCTTATACTAGAAAATTGCAAACACAACAGAAAAAATATGAAAGCGTAGCATATGTTTTAGATTTTAAACTAAATTCTGAATCATTAACTATAAAAGGAAAAAGAGGCACTATTATACAGGCAATAGGGGGAGATTACTTTATGTTGCTCGAGTTATTGGGTATCCCTGGCGTAAATTATGTTATATTAGAAAAGTTAAATATAAGTAAAGATAGAAGAGAAAAGGTTCTCAGCGTACTTGGAAAGCTAAAGTATGAAAGCCTTTCATCAATAGCAAAAAACGCTTTACCTCAAGCTGTAGAAACAATTGTAAAAGAAAACGAGCAGAGGTTTGTTAATTTTTTTAATACGGCTATGCCGGTTACGCCGAGATTAAATTCTTTAGAACTGATACCGGGCATTGGAAAAACTTTAATGGGTGTCATATTAAAAGAAAAGGAAAAGAAGCCTTTTACAAATTTTAAGGATATAGAAGAACGGGTTGGTTTAAAAGACCCTGCTAAAAAAATTGCAGAAAGAATTTTAGAAGAACTTAAAGGTAATCAGCAAATATATCTTTTTGTTAAACAATTTAAAGAGTGATTGTAAATAAACGTTTAATATTTACAATTTAAGTCCTTTTTTGTGAATTAAATAGGTGGTTTGATTGAACGAACTTGAAATAATAGAAAAGATACGCAGCATGTTCGAGGTTAAAGATTATCCGTTAACAGATGATGTAGCTTATTTGCCTAATGGATGGGCGTATAAAGTAGATATGCTTGTTAAAAGTACTGATGTTCCTGAAGGCATGAGCGGTTATCAACTTGGACGCAAGTCCGTTGCTGCAGTACTCTCTGACCTTTCAACTAAGGGCGTTAGTGCAAAGTTTATGATGCTAAGTTTTGCTTTCCTGGAAGGAATAAACAATGAATACATAATTGAGATTTTAAAAGGAATCAAAGAAATGACAGATAAGTACAAAATAACAATTATAGGCGGTGATGTTAACAAGGCTAATGATTTAATAGCAGATTGTATAATAATGGGCAAATATAGAAGAAAGGTTCTAAGAAGTGGTGCACGTATTGGTGATAAAGTATATGTTGTTAAAGATTTTGGGTTAACGGCTATTGGTTTAGATTACCTTATTAATAAAAAAAAGATTACTAATGAAAAATTAAAGATTTTAGCCTTAAAAGCCGTTTATGAGCCTGATCCTCAAGTTAACTTTAATATAGATGTTATAAATTCGGGTTGTGTGACAGCATCTATGGATTCTAGTGATGGTTTAGCATATACCCTTAACGAAATTGCTGAGCAAAGTAAAGTTAAGATCGTAGTTAACAATTATCCAATGAGTGAAGAAATTAAAAAATTAATTATGTTAGAAGGTAGAGATCCTTTAAAGGATGCTCTTTACGGTGGAGAAGAATATCAAATGGTCTTTACTGTTGATCCTAAAAAAGAACCCCTTCTGAAAAGGCTTGTAAGAAAACATAAAGTTAAAATTTTCAACATTGGAACGGTTGTAGAAGGTAAAGGTGTTTATTTAAGTAATGGTGATAAAGTAGAAAAGAAAGGATGGGTTTTTACTTTTTAACCCATTCTATCTTTAATGATTATCTTTTCAACTTCCTTTCTAAAATATACCCATTCTCTTCCAACCTTTTTTCTTGAAAGTTCACCTTTATCGTACATTCTCCTGAGATACGTAGAAATTATTGGTAATTTAACACTTACATTGAACCGGTCTTCAAGCATGCTAAGCACGTCTTTTGAAGTAAACCCGGTAAGAGGAAGTGTGTTTATTAACTGTTTTATTTTACTATAAAGGTCTTTTTCATATTCTTCGTCTACGTCTCTTTTATCATTATTTTCTGAAGATGAAGAAAGAAGGTCATAAAGCTCTAGAAGTCTTAAAACTTTATTTTTTTCTATATTTCCCTCTACCTTAAAAGAGTATCTAGCACCATTTTCATCCTCAAACTCAAGCTTTATGGCCTTTTTTGGCAAATCTCTGTTTTTTGTTATCATACTTTTAAAAATAAGTATGTTTGGTAATTTTTGTTAACAAGTTATCAAAATCACTACTAGCAGATTATTACCTTAACTTAATGTTAACTACATTAAATTAACATTAATTAATTAAATTGTTTGCAGAAGCTCCAGTGGAAATATAGGGGTTGTTTTACAGTTAATGATTGATAATAAACCTGCAATTGCTCCAGTGGAAATATAGGGGTATCAAATCATGTGATAAAATTTAGTTAATTAACAATAATTTAACTCAAATAAACTGGAGTTACACCCCATGTCTTCTTTTGTTTCTTCTCTATCTTTCTTTTTGATTGTTTTTATTTTTTAATAAAAAAGAATTTACTGTTGGTAAATTTGTTTTTATATTTATCTTTTTAATTTCTTTTATAAAATAATAAATTTGTAAAAAAGATGCAGAAGAAATCATGGGGTGTAGGGTTTATTGTCTGAATTTCTTGATGATATATTTAACAAAGTAGCATCCGGTAAATCAATTTTTAAAAAACGTGAAGTTCTTAATATAGATTATATACCAGAAAGAATACTATTTAGAGAGGAACAGATAAAAAAGATCGGAGAGACATTATCTCCTGTTATAAAAGGAGCTAAGCCTTCAAACCTTTTACTTTATGGAAAAACAGGAACCGGAAAAACCATGGTGGCAAGATATGTTATGAACAAACTTAACGATTACATAAAAGACAACCATACAGTTTTTGCTTATCTTAACTGTAGAATAAACGGCACTCCTTATAGAGTTTTAAGCGAAATTGGGGAACATGTTGGAGTGAAAATCCCCTTCACTGGATTATCTTTAAGTGAAGTAGAAAAAAGAATATTTGAACATTTAATTGATAATGGTATAAAATTGGTTCTTATTCTTGATGAAATAGATTTTTTGGTTAATAATGCTTCTAAGAGGGATATAGGAAATGACATACTTTATCAATTTACAAGGTACGATAGTATATATAACACAAAGGGTACCAAAAGCTTTGTTACAATAGTGGGAATCTCAAACGATTTAAAATTCATGGAATATCTCGAAGGAAGAGTTCAAAGCAGCTTAAGATCAGAAGAAATACTTTTCCCACCATATACAGTAGAGGAAATAAAAGAAATATTAAAAGACAGAGTAAGAGAAGCATTTATTGAGAATTCAGTAAGTAATGAAATAATAAATCTTATCGCCGCATATTCAGGCAGTGAACACGGTGACGCTAGGAGAGCAGTTGATCTTCTCAGAGTATCTGGAGAGCTTGCCGAAAGGGAAGGATCTATAAAGATCGAAGATAAGCACGTTCATGAAGCCCTTAAAAACATAGAAAAAGATAAAGTACAAGAGGCCATATCTTCTTTACCCGTACAAGAAAAAGCCGTTATATACTCAATCGCAAGCTTTCCAAACGGAGAAACAACCGGTCACGTCTATCTTAAATATCAAGAGGTATGCAATCAATTAGGATTACAGCCATTGACACAAAGAAGAATAAGCTCTATAATAAACGAGCTAGATATGTTGGGTTTGGTTTCAGCCCCAATAATAAACAGAGGTAGGCATGGTAGATCTAAAAAAGTTGAACTAACAATAGATAAAAACCAAATAATAGAAGCATTAAAAAATGATGAAGTTTTTAAACTATTGCTTAACGCTGTTTAAAATTTCATTTATTTTCATTAATGTTTCTGTAGGAACTATTTTTTTCCATCCAAGAAGATAAGTTCTTATCTCTTCAGGAGTCTTAGGCATAATGTTAACAAGTTGTATAGCATAATCTTCTTCCAGACCAACCTCTTTTTCAAGTGAATCCACAAGTTTTTTTGCCTGTTCACCGTTTAGCTTTGAAAAAACGTTAACATATTCAAATGTTCTTCTTTGCAATTCATCCATGTCGTTCGTGGATTGCATTAAGATATCTTTAGCCTCATGTATGGTTATTTTTTTACTCTTTATCATTTTCATTTAAGCTTTCACCTTTGAACGGAAGAACATGATCAAGTCTTGTGTAAAGTATTTTCTTTTTATCGCCCACTTGAACCTCTACAACCAGGGATCTTTTTCGAACTTCAATTATCTTACCCACACGCCCTTGGAATCTTCTATGCGGCATACCTTTTGGTTGTGAAGGGTCGATTTTGATAACAACTTTATCTCCATTTTTAAAATCATTTAAAAGATAAGAGAGTCCTCTCTTGTTTTCTAATGTTAATAACTTACGGGTTTTTCTCCTATAACCTTTATAATGTGGCATATGTCGAAAGATAATAAGAATATCTATATAAAAATTTACCTGAACATACTATTTTTCTTTCAATGATAAGAGGATTTATCGGCACTTTAAACTAGCAAAATTAAGCATTTAACACTTTGTACGCTTTTGTTATATTTACTAATTTCGTTTAAATGTAGTTGGTTGGAATGCGTTTCAGTTAACAATTTTTTTGATCAAAAGGCTATAGTGAATAACCGCGTTTACATTAAAAGATCATTAATAGAATCCCTATTAACTTTATTACAATAAACGGAAGAATGACGCCTCCAAGTCCGTAAATAAGAATATTTTCTAAGTATATCCTTCTTGGAGATTTTGGTTTGAACGATATGCCTTTAATAGCTAAGGGGATAAGCGTAGGAATTATTATGGCATTGTAAATCAGCGCAGAAATAACTGCAACATGTAAAGGCAAATGTAAAATATTAAGAATTCTAGCCACACTTAAGAAGCTAAGCAAAGCAGGTAGCACCACAAAGTACTTTGATACATCATTAGCGATAGAAAATGTTGCTAATGATCCCCTCGTTATAAGTAGCTGCTTTCCTAACTTAATAACATCGATTATTTTTGAGGGATCTGATTCTAAATCTATCATATTGGCAGCTTCCTTAGCAACTTCAGTACCAGTATACATTGCAAGACCAACATTTGCCCTTGCAAGAGCTGGCGCGTCGTTAGTACCATCGCCAACCATGGCTATAGTTTTCCCTTTACTCTGTTCTTCAAGCACTTTTCTGTATTTATCTTCAGGCTTAGCCTGAGAAATTACTTTTTTAATACCTACTTCAGAAGCAATTATCTGTGCTGTTATAGGATGATCTCCAGTTACCATATAAGGTTCTATTCCCATAGATTTAAGGGCTTCAATCTGTTCTTTGACGCCCTCTTTTAAAACATCTTTGAGTTCAAGAAGTCCTATTATTTCATCTCCTACTGCTACAGCTAAAGGCGTCCCCCCTTCTCTAGCAATTTTTTCAAGTTTCTCATCAAAATCAGGAGGAGCATGGAAGATCGTCCTCATGACATCGGGAGCTCCTTTAAATATGGGCATCTTTTCATTTAAATAGGCTCCATAAAAATCAGATTTTCTAATAAGCCTCATTTCTTTATAAATCTCTTTTCCGGGCAACCTTAATCCCTTATAATAAATGCCGCTTTTCCTAGTTTTTGCAGAAAATTCTTCATATGATGACATTATGGCTTGATCTATTTCGCTTGGCACATAGTTTTTGCTTTGCAAATATCTAAGAATAGCTTTTCCTTCTTGGGTATCATCTTGAATTGAAGAGAGAAATAGAGCTTTAGCTACATCTTCTTCTGTATAAGAATTAAGCGGTATTATTTTAACCGGCTCTCTTCTACCCAAAGTTATGGTACCGGTTTTATCAAGCAATACCACATCAATATCACCAGCTGCCTCGATCGTTTTTCCAGATTTTGATATAACCTTTATTTTCCACAGCCTTGCTAATCCTGATATACCAATAGCTTCTTCCAAAGCACCTATAGTAGTAGGGAGCAGGCAAACATAAAAACCAAGCAGTATAGGTAGGCTTAAAGAATAACCCAAAAGCCTGATTGTAACGCCTAATGAAAAAACTACTAAGCTCAACAAAAAGGTTATCCCATAAATTAAAGCATCAAGCTGCTTTTCACTCTCACCCTTGGGCCTTTTCGTTTTTTCAATCATTCCAGCAATTCTGTATACATACGATTCTTTGAGGGTTTTAGTAACCTTAACTTTAATCCAGTCGCTTACAACTTTACTGCCAGAAATTACTTCATCGTTTACATATTTTATTACAGGCAAAGATTCCCCAGTAACCAAAGATTCATCTATGGCGGCCGCTCCTTCTACAATTATTCCATCAAGCGGTATTATTTCGTTCTCTTTAACTAAAATTATATCGCCTGCCGAAACGACATCAGGAGGAACATATACTTCAGAACTTTCAGATGTTATTTTTCGCACAGATAGATTTGATGTTACATTCAAAAGTGACGTAGCTGTAAGTTTTGCTTGGTGTTCTGAGTATGAATCGGCAAACGCGCCGAACCAGACCGTTGCAAATATCAATAATGCTATAGATAAATTGAACGGCGTAATTTCTTTCATATAAAACACATAGATTATAGTTATTACAAAAGAAATTTCTGTAAGAAGCAAAACCGGATTTTTTTTAAGATATACTGGGGAAAGTCTGGTTATCGAATTTTTTAATATTTGAAGATAATCTCCAAGCTCCAAATAACGTCACCCTATTGAAAGTGGGCCTAAAGCTAACAACGGTAGAATTGAAATTACGACAAGTAAAAATATGAAAAATACTAAAGAAAGTGAAAAATAGACAGAATCTATTTTCAAATCTGTTTCAGTAAAACTTATTTCTTTACTCGCTAATGAATCACTTATTTTTATCATTAAGTAGATAGGAACATACCTTCCTAATAGCATAAGAATTCCTGTTAAAATATTTAATGAGTTAATGTTACCTGTTGCGCCATAAAAATCCGAACCGTTGTTTACACTAGCAGAAACGATTTCCCAAAAAAGCTTGGTAAATCCATAACCCGGTGAGAAATTAAACGCCCTTAAAGCAAAGATAGCTATAGGTATGGCTGTTAAAACTATCGCAAAATGAAAAATATAACCCAAAACGGCATATTCTATTTCTTTGTGTTCTAGTTTATAGCCAAAAAGTTTTGGCATTCTACCGCTCATTAAAGCCGTAAAAAATATTGTTATGATGATTATAAGTATTAATGAAATAAAACCAGTACCAACGCTGCCAGGCATGGCATCTCCCAACATAAGTATGATAAAAACAGCAAGCTGTATAGGCGATAATAGCTTGAACATGAAAACAGCAGCTCCTGTATTAGTAGCTATTGATGAATAAAAAAGACTTAAAGAACCATAACCGCCTAGAGCTGCAGGCATCGATTTGTTAAAAAGAGGGTATAAGTTTTCGAGAATTATCAAGTTAAAGGCAAAGTAAAAAATTAAAACAACTAAAAAAACGGAAATGCTCAGTTTAATATTTTTAGTAATTATGCTTAATAGAAAAATAAGCGAAAACGGCAATAAATTTAGAACTATTATGTCCAAAAAAGCCGTTATTGAGTTAGGCATAAGAGCTCCTGCAGCAATACCTTGTGTGATATAAGAACCACCGTTGTTACCTAGCAAAGTAATAGCATTGTAGATACTTAAAGGGGCATCCTTAATTCCTTGTGAATATGAAAAAGGAAAACCAAATGTGACGCCAAAAAAATCGTACAAGACAGTAATTATAAAAACTGCTGCTGCAAGCAATAAAATGCTATTTAAAAAATCAACATAAAAGTTGCCAAACGTTTTATAAAAAAGGGATCTAAAAATAGCTACAGCAACTGAAAGACCAGTGGCAGGAGCTACAAATTGCAAATACACAAGGCCCGTTGTTTGCACCAAATACGGTAATTGCTGATTTATAAAATGTTGCAAGTTTGTATTTGTGATATACGATGTGATTATATTAAACCATAGGAAGTGATTATGTGATGTGATATAACCGTACCATATAATCACTAATGCGATCACAGCTGAGAATAAATTAACTAACATCAAACTAAAAAAGTATTCGTTGGCGCTCATATTCCATTTAAAAACATGTGAAAAAACAGAATTTTGTTTTAAATCAAAGAAAAGCCGATACATAACTAGAGCTAAGAAGTATGAGACTAAAATACTAATGATATAAGGATATATGAACCAAATAACGTAGCTGTATATTGCTATGCTCAATAGATATCACTTAAGTATTGTCGACCTTTATCATCTATTATGTATTTATAAGGTTTGCTTTCGTTTATTTTTTTCAAATACCCTTCTTTATTGAGATGCGATAACATTCTAGACGCATGTTCTCTTGTGATGTTAAACTTTTGCATCACATCACGTGCTGATATAGGTACAGAGCTAGCAATCTTTAATATTTCAATTTGAGTTTTATTTAACTCGTTTTGCGTTTTAGGGTTTTCTATAGGTGTTTCTACTCGATCAGTAAGATTTAAAGAATTGATGTCGCTTTGTATTTTATTTTTAATTATGTATTCCTTTGTGATATCATTAAATATTTTATATTCTTCTTTCATTTTGTTTAAAAAATGATAAAGCAATAAGAGGGTTAATATTGATACCATTAATGAAAATAATGATATTAATGTGCTTATTGATGTGATGATCATGATCAAACTGTATAATATCATGTGATTATATAAACATTAGTTTTTAAAGTTATGATAGATTATAACTTAGCTTAATTATTTTAAAAAGTTAGGTCATACTCTAAATGTTTAAACTATACAAAAATGTATAGTATTGTATGAGTAATAATTATAGGAATGAAACAAAAAACATTTTAGAAAAAATCATAAATAATTCATGTATTACAGAATTAGAATTTTTGGCATTAATTAATAAAAAAACTACAAATCAATCCTATGAATTGTTTAATAAATATAAAAAACTTAGTAAATTTTATAAAAAATCTTCAGGAGAAAAATCTACAATAAAGAGACGCGCAGTCAAAAATATAAAAGCTTGTCTTTTGACTCTTATCCTTTTTTTAACGTTAGGAACCATCAATGAAAAAAATTTATTACAGTTAAAAGAAATAAGCGACATGCTTAAGGATGTATTATATGTAGAAAATGAAGAAATTTATTTTAAATTGGATATATTATTAGATACTATTATTAAGGAACTTTTTTAACCTCTTTGCATATTTTGTTAAATTCGTTTCCTCCTTTTTCTTTTTCTAATAAATTACCTATGACAATACCATCAGCTCCAGCACGTGCAATTTTTACCGCTCTTTCTGCATCAGTTATTCCTCCGCCTACCAGAAGCAAACCATTGAACAGTTTTTTGCTTAAGCTTATAGTCTCGTTAGATATCGGTGTAGATGTGCCTGAACCGCCTTCTAAATATACAACTTTTAATCCAAAATGTTTTGCTGCCAACACATAAAGAGAAATAAGCTCAGGAATAGAAGGTATGGGTCTTACATGACCTATATGTGATACTGCACTGTCTGAGTTTGTAACAATATATCCAGTTGGTATAGTTTCTAATTTATATCTTTCAATCAATGGAGAAGCCAAAACTTGAGCATCTATGATATAATATGTTACGTCTGAATTCATTAACATCATATACAATATTGCATCGGCCTTCTTTGAAACAGCATTAATGTTGTTTGGAAATATTATAACTGGCAGCCTAGTCTTCTTTTTTATACAATCAATGGTCCTGTCAAGATCTTCCTGTGCTATCAATGTAGAACCCCCAACAAGAAAAGCATCTACCAAGCTTTTATCGACTTCAGACAGCCTTTTTTCTGTTTTAGCTACATCAAAAAAATTAACTGGATCTAATAGTGGAAAGCAAAGCCTATTATTTTTTCTACTGTTAAGAAGCATCTGGTATACAGACAATTTTTCCATCTATACCTAAATAAGACATTTATAGGTATAAAAACACTATCTGTTAAATCTCTCTTAGTGCAGGCAGACCAAGAACGTTCATAAGATCAGAAACAATCAATTTGTATGCATAAACAAGCCCCAGTCGTAAAATTCTCAATTTTGTGTCTTTTTCATCGAGTACTCTTTTCTTTTCATAAAAAACATTAAAACTAAAAGCCAGTTCGTGAGCATAGTTAGCAAGAATAGAAACCGACATTGATGAATAAGCCTTTAATAAGTAATAATCATATTTGCTCATATAAAGCAGTAAGTTCTTTTCCTCTTGGCTGAGGTTGACCTCGTTTGATTGATAGAATTCTTGATTAGCTTTTTCAAGTATTTTAGAAGCCCTTGCATAAGTATATTGAATATATGGTCCAGTATCACCTTCTAGCTTAAGGGCATCGTCTATATCAAAAACTATCTGTTTCCCAAGATCGGGCCTTAGGAGCGAATATCGTATTGCAGCAATTGCAACCTTAGAAGCCGTATCTTCTTTGTCAGAAAGGAGCGAATTTCTGTTATTTATTAGATTAATCGCAGCAATTTTAATGGCATCCATTAAATCGTCCAGATTATAATAAATCCCGCTTCTACCTGACATATGAACAAACTCTTTTTCAACTTTACCTTTAACGATTTTTTCTGCTGTGTTTTTTGAAAGTGCAACTAATCCATAAGCTATAACTTTATATTCCTTAGACGCTGATAAAGCCTTTAAAGTTTCTTTTATAAGATTTTGCAAAGGCAACTGCCTTTGATCTATAAGTATATACGCTTCATCCGCGGGGGTGTAAAGCCCCTTGACTTCGCCTGATAGTGAAGTCGTATAGACATCTGTACCATCTGGTTGTTTAGAAAAAACACGATAATAAAATTCATCAGGTATTAAACCGAGTTTCCACGCTGCATAAGTAAGATCTTTAGCAGTATAAACTGCTGTTCCATCGCTCCTTACAAGTATTTTCTTATCTAAAAGAACCCAGCAATTTTTATGCTTACCTTCTTTTATAAACTTTACAAGCCCTTTTTCTTTCAAGAGTTCAAACATTTTTTTCCAATAACCACCGTGTACAAAATGACTTTCCCAGTTAAGTATGTCATATCTTGCCCCAACATTCCATGTACTCTTTAGTTGTTCTCTTACAATTTTTTCTATTATAGGCCTTGCAAAATTGTATATGTCGCCCCCTTCTTCAAGGTCTTTTAATATTTCACTTCTTTTTTTCTTTAATTCTTCGTTTTCTTCAATGGCTTTATTAGCATTAACGTAAACAACATCTCCGCAGTAATGATCATATTTATCATCACTCTCAAGAGAATACCCTAGATATTTGAATCCTACAATAAGATCAGCAACCTGCACGCCTGTATCGTCTATATAGTTTAAAACTTTTACATCGTGTCCTAGCCTTTTAAAAAGCCTATAAAAAGTATCTCCGAGCACTACGTTCCTAGCATGTCCTACATGTAAGGCTTTATTAGGGTTAACGCTAGTATGTTCAATTATTATTTTTTTCTTTTCTTTGACCTGAATATCTCCAAAACCGCCGTTCTTAATTATTTCGTTCAAGAAACTCAGATAAAAGCGTTCTGTAAGTCTAAAATTAATAAAACCGCTGGGATGAATTTCTGCACTTAAGTTTTCTTTATCATGTTCGATCTTGTTTAAGAGATCTTTAGCAATCTCATAGGGAGGTTTTTTAAATATCTTTGCCAATATAAAGGCCGCGTTAGTTGTAAATTCACCAAAGGCAGGTTCTGTCGGTTCTCCAACGTAAACGCTGGTAGTGGTTATGCCTAGCTTGCTTAGAGCCTCGTTTATTGATCCTGTAAGTTTATTTAGTTCAGTAAAATAAGAGATCATTGTTCATCAACCATTCAATTGCCTCTATTAATCCCATAGGGCCTTGTCTTTCCGTTATTATTAATTTTGTATTTTCCTCAATTGTTCCATTTTTTATAATATAATTTTTATTTACGAGGAACGAATAACCAGATGTAGCAAACATTAGTTCATCAACCTCGCTGTCTCCAACGCTTGCTACTTCTTCTTTTTTTAAACTCATCTTTTCTATAATATATTTTAAAGCGACCCCTTTATTTATATTAATACTTGATAGATGGTAAGCTACACCACTATCAAGGATTTTTGAATGATAACCATTATCCTTAAGTAACCTATTGGCATAATCTATATCAAAATTTCTTTCGAGTAAAATTTCGGTTAACCTTGGCATTCGCTGATTTATCCTTATGTTATCAATGTTTTTAGATAGAAACTCATATGCATCTAAGGAATCAAAATAGTTTCCAAATACTTTAACTCTTGTGGGTTCTTTATAATATATAACTCCGCCATTTTCGCTAATACCAAAATTTGCAAAACCTAAAAATCTTGATAACGTATAAGTTTCAAACACACTCCGCCCAGTTGCTAAAACTATCTGTAAACCATTATCTTGTAGCTTTCTCAGTAAAACAGCAGCATCAAAGTTAATTCTGCCGTCATTATCTGTTAAAGTTCCGTCAATGTCAATAGCCATAAGCTTGATCATGCGCATTATTGTTTTTTCATACATATTTATCAATAACTAAAAAACATAAACAGATTTCAAATGGTCAGAAAGGTTTATAAAAAAAGAAAGCTAAACACACAAAGCCGGCCATAGGGGTAGGGTTCTACCCGGTCTCATCAGAACCCGGAAGTAAAACCTACCACCGCCGCTGTGTTAGTGAGGTGCGCAAGCCCTCGCGAAGCAGCGGTGCCGGTGCTTTATAATTTTATGTATTCTTTAACTTTTGAATAAATAGAATCTACGATATCGCCTTTCAACGTTCTTTTATCAAATTCCTGCAGGATCTTAATTGTTATTCCTGAAGGAGTAGTTACTTTTTTTGTAAGAGTTCTGAAATCAACGTCTTTTTTAAGCACATATGTAGAAGTTGAGTATGCAACCAGATTAGTTATTCTATCCGCTAAATCTTTTTCAACCCCTGCAAGAACCATATATTGAGATAAAGAATCGAGAAAATAGGCCAAGATTGCAGGGCCGCTTCCTGTTATTGGAACAAGAGCGTCAATAATTTTCTCATCAAAAAGATAAGGTTCCCCTATCCTTTCTAATAACCTCTTAAGGTTTTCATAAAGTTCTTTTTGACAATAAGCAAGAACAGGCGCCTTTCCGGTTTCTGCAGCTATGCTTGTCATTATTTTGCATATCTTTGCTTTTGGCATTTTTTCTACCATTCTGCTATATGGATAGAGAGCTACAACTGAAACCACTGTTTTTCCTTCTACGTTTAAAGAAACTTCATCGAAAAGTTTTTCTGCGTCGATAGGCTTTACGGAAATGAATATTGTATCTGAGCTTTTAACTAGATCCATTAGGCTGTCTGCCCGTCTAACATTTTTTATTTTTGGAGCCTTATATTTACCCCTGTCATAAACTAATATAGTATCTTCTTTACTTTTTGAGAGCGCCACGCTAAGGGCGTAACCCATGTTGCCTATTCCTATTATACCTATATTCATCCGATAGTTTTACCTGAAAAAAGCAATTTTTAAATCATACTGTTATATGATTAAATCATGGCCTTGAAATTCACGAAATCCGAATATGCATTTATAATTCTAGCGGCTGGAGAGTCTACTAGATTTGGGGAGAACAAGCTCCTCTATAAAATCGATGGAAGATCGGTCATAAAAAGAGTTATAGATGAGTGCTCTTTGGAAAAATTTGCAACCGTTGTAGTTGTTGGGCATGAAAGAGAAATGATAGAAGAGGAGCTTAGAGGAGAAAACGTTATTTTCGCAATAAATCCTGATTATAAAGCAGGAGGCATGAGTTCTTCAATAAAGATAGGCGTGTCAAGCATAAATCCTAGCAGGGCTTATCTGATAACTCCAGGGGATATGCCTTATTTGCAAAGATGGATTTGCGAAAAGATCATAGATGTGTATCAAAAATCAAGAGCAAAAATTGTCATACCAAGTTTTGAGGGAAAGGGTGGGCATCCTATACTATTTGATTCGTCTTTAAGAGAAGAGCTTTTAACGGTAAATGAAAAGACGAAAGGGCTTAAAGGAATTTTAAACAGACACGCAGATGAGATTTTAAAGTTTGAAATAGGAACCTCCAGAATACTTATAGATATAGACTATAAAGATGATATTAAAACTAGGAAACCGGTTGACAAAGCTTTAGATAGTAAAACATCTTAAAACGGTGTAGGTTATATAAAAATAAAGTTGATATCTCTCAGTTAAAAAGAAACAATGTTATAGAAAAATTTTATATGCTCACTTTATAAAGTTACCGTAATGGAAGTAAATGTCTCGTTTAATTTAAACGGCAAAAAAGTTAGCGTTACAGCCCCTCCTGCAAAAAGCCTTCTAAGGGTGTTAAGAGAAGACCTTGGTATAACAAGCGTTAAACCGGGATGCGAAGCAGGCGAATGCGGAGCCTGTAGCGTTATTTTAGATGGCCAAGTTGTGACATCTTGCCTTGTTATGATTTCACAGGTTGATGGAAAAAACGTTGTAACGGTAGAAGGATTACAAAAAGATGGTGAACTGGATCCCCTGCAGAAATCATTTATAGATGAGGGTGCAACCCAGTGCGGGTACTGTACTCCTGGGTTTATCATTGCTGCAAAAGGGCTTTTAAACGAAAACCCAAACCCAACAGATGAAGAAATTCTTGAAGGTGTAAGCGGAAATATTTGCAGATGCGGTGCTTATCCTAGAATATTTAACGCAATTAAGAAGGTGGTGAAAAAGAATGTCATATGAAAAAGTAGAAGTTTATTCTCCGAGAAGCTTGGCAGAAGCGCTTGAAATACTTTCACAAAAGAAAGAACAGATAAAACCAGTTGCTGGCGGTACAGATGTGATGGTAATGTTAAAAGACGGAGTAGTTAAAGAAAAAGAACTTCTAAATCTTTCTTATATCTCAGAGTTAAGCTATATAAAGGAAAAAGAAAGCCAGATATTAATTGGATCTGCCACAAAATACAGAGAGATCAGGAGATCGCCCATTATAAACGCTTACGCTCCAATCCTTATAGAAGCAGTAAGGCAGATTGGATCACCTCAAATACAAAACCTGGGGACAATAGGCGGAAACCTTGGAACCGCAAGTCCGGCAGGAGATAGCATACCACCTCTTTATGTTCTTAATGCAAGAGTAAAGCTGCAGAAGGTTGGAAGTTCGAGGGAAGTTCAGGTAGATAAATTTTTCTTGGGCCCGAGGAAAACGGTAAAAGAGCCTGATGAACTGATAACTGAAATATCGGTTGATAAAATGGAGCCAGGGTCGTATTACTTTTTTGAAAAATTAGGGTTAAGAAGTGCCAACGCTATATCGATAGTAAGCGCCGCAGGCATCATAAACCTTGAAAACAACACCGTTAAGTATTTAAGACTATCACTCGGCGCTGTCGCACCAACTGTTATAAGGGCAACTGATGCTGAGGAAGAAGCTAAAGGGAAGGAGCTAACTGAAGATCTTATAGACAGAATAGCTAAGCTCGCGTCTGACGCTACAAGGCCCATAAGCGATATTAGAGGTACTGCAGAATACAGAAAAAAAGCCACATATGGTATCGTATATGAAGCTTTGTACAGGATATTTAAAGGATACGGCAAAAAGATAGAATACGGTTTTGAAAAAACAAGCTGATCAAAAATGAATGGACATGTTTTATATGAATACGTTGTAAATGCAACCATTTCATTTTGTTCAAAAGGCGTCTTAAAAAATGTTTGCAAGCAGACGTTCGTTAAGAAGTTTATGGGAGGGATAAATTAAAATGATAACTGAAACAATATCAAAATACAATTATATAAATAAATCCATACCAAGGATTGATTCTACTGATAAAGTAGGGGGCTCATTGTTATATTTAACCGATTTAAAGCTGGAGAACGCTTTATACGCTTATACTTTCAGGAGTAAAGTAGCCCATGGAAAGATAAATGCAATATATACTGAAGATGCTGAAAAAGTTAACGGCGTAAAGGCAGTTCTTACCTATAAAGACATACCGGCGATGAACGGGTACGGAGCGATCGTACCTGAAATACCTGTTTTAGCTTACGATAAAGTCAGGTATTATGGAGAACCGTTAGCTCTTGTTGCGGCTGAGACGCAAGAAGCAGCATTAGAAGCTCTTAACAGGATAAAGGCAGACATAACACCATTGCCTGTCATACATTCAATAGACGAAGCCCTTGATGAAAATGCGCCAAAAATACACGATAAGGGAAACATTGCAAGGCACACCGTTGTAAGAAAAGGAGACGTTGAAAAAGCAAGATCTTCTGCATACATTGTGCTTGAAAGGAGTTACGAAACACCGATGCAGAAGCACATGTTCTTAGAGCCAGAAGGAGGAGTAGCTTTTGTAGACGAAGAAGGAGCCATAAATGTACTTGCTGGTGGGCAAACTCCTTATAGGGATAGGATCCAGATATCTAGAGTTCTAGGGATACCTCCTGAAAAAATAAGAGTGAAGAACACTCCAACAGGAGGTGCCTTTGGGGGTAAAGATGACATTACAGTTCAAATCCATCTAGCTCTGCTTGCGTACAAAACCAAGAGGCCAGTAAAGCTAGTTTGGTCTAGAGAAGAAAGCGGAATAGCAGGGTTCCACAGGACAGCTTCAAAGATAAAGTTAAGAACTTCTGTTGACAGAAGTGGATTTTTGCTTTCAAATGAAGCAGCAATATACCTTGATTCAGGAGCGTATCAGAGCTTTGGACCCACCATACTGGATGTAAGTATAGAAACCATTAACGGTCCATACAGAATCCCCAATTATGTAATTGATGCAAACTTGGTCTATACTAACAACGGTATAGCTTCAGCATTTAGAGGATTTGGAGCTCCTGAAAGCAATTTTGCAATTGAAAGCATGATTAATGAGCTGGCAGACGAACTAAAGTTAGACCCGATTGACTTAAGGTTAAAGAACATCCTTAAGACAGGCGAGATAGGACCATTTAATAATGAAATAAGACACGCTGAAGGTTTAGAAGAAGCTTTGAAAAGAGCTAAAGAACTTTTTTACAGGCCTGATCCTACAGGTCCGTTCCAGAGAACAGGGGTAGGAATAGCCGTGTCGGTAAAAGGGGTAGGTTTCGGAACTTTGCCAGAGTTTCCCACCGCCGCAATAGAAATAGTACCTGAAGGAAGGGTCAATATTATGTTCAGCAATGTAGATTATGGGCAGGGAATAAATACCGGAAACGCTCAGCTCGTTGCAGAAAAGCTGCAAATACCTTTATCACAGATAAACGTCCTGCATTCAGATACAAAGTTTGCCCCAGATACAGGAGGTTCAAGCGCTTCGAGATCAACTTTTAACGCAGGAAACGCGCTCCTTTTAGCATGCGAAAAGGCTCTATCTGAACTCAAGATGGAGGCAGCCTCTTACTTTATGACAAAAAGCGATGTTATAACTTATAAAGACGGATACTTTTATTTCAAAGATAAAACGGTTTCAATTTATGAACTGGCCAAAAGGTTAAGGTTTAAAGGTAAGTCGACACGTTTTGAGGCTACGTTAGAAGTTCCAAGGTATACAGAAGCCGTTGAAGGAACTCTGGAGGTTCCTCATATGGTTTACATGTATGGCGTCATCATAACTAAAGTAGAAATAGATGAGCTATTGGGAAAAATAAAACCGCGTGAAGTTGATTTTATAGCTGATATAGGCAACGTGATTAATCCGGCAATAGCAACAGGTCAGATAGAAGGGGGTATAATTCAGGGATTGGGTTACTCATTAATAGAGGAACTTAATTATGATAAAGACGGAAAGCCTTTAAACATAAATTATACAACATACGTAGTTCCTGTTATATCAGACTCGCCCTCGATAAACGTAGAATTCATAAAAAGTTATGAAGAACTCGGACCATTTGGGGCAAAGGGTGTTGGTGAAGTAAGCATAATTCCTGTTGGAGCCTCGGTAGCAGATGCTGTGACAGACGCTATAGGAAAAAGAAATTATAAGCTGCCACTTTTACCTTGGAGGATTATCTGAACTAGACTAATCACTTAGATTTTTTTTAAAAAATCGCTTAGTTTTAAATTAAAGCAACAAAAAATATTGCATTTTTTACAAAAAAGAATCGATAAAAATAAAAATGTTTAATAATAATACTTATAAGCATAGTAATTTTATATACTTTGATGCGGAATTGACAAATTCAACTTCTACTCAAAAAGCAACACCATGGGAAATGGCTCTTCAACAACTAAAAAAGGCTGCAGATCTGTTAAACCTTGAAGAAGATCTCAGGGAAGTTCTCTCGCATCCACAGAGAGAAGTTCAGGTATCCCTTCCAGTAAGAATGGACAACGGCAAGGTCAAAGTTTTTACAGGATATAGAGTTCAGCATAACAACGCAAGAGGGCCTTATAAAGGCGGTATCAGATACCACCCAAATGTCTCTCTTGATGAAGTAAGAGCGCTTGCTATGTGGATGACGTGGAAAACGGCAGTTCTTGATCTTCCGCTAGGCGGCGCCAAAGGTGGTATTATTTGTGATCCTAAAACGCTTTCGCCGGGTGAGGTTGAAAGGCTTACAAGGAGGTATGCTTATGCAATTTCTGGTATTATAGGTCCTTATGAAGATGTCCCAGCACCTGACGTTTACACAGGCCCTCAACACATGGCATGGATAATGGATACTTACAGTGTTCTTAAAGGGCATCTAGAACCGGGAGTCATAACCGGCAAACCAATAGAGATAGGAGGAAGTTTAGGAAGGAATGACTCTACCTCAAGAGGCGTGGCAATAGTTGTAGCTGAGGCTGCAAAGAATTTAAACATAAACGTTAAAGGAGCAACGGTTGCCATACAGGGCTTTGGAAACGTTGGTTCAAACGCTGCTATCATAATGGCAAAAGAGTACGGTATGAAAATAGTTGCTGTCAGTGACTCTAAAGGAGGCATATATAATAAGAACGGGCTTAATGTTGACAAAGTACTTGCGGAAAAAGAAAAATCCGGAACTGTTACAACATATAAAGATGCAGAAAAGATAACCAACGATGAAGTTCTTACCTTGGATGTAGACGTGCTCGTTCCTGCTGCTCTTGAACAGGTTATAACAAAAGATAACGCCGGAAAGATAAAAGCTAAGATCATAGGCGAAGGCGCAAATGGGCCGACAACTCCAGAAGCTGATGAAATATTATATCAGAAGGGAACAGTAGTTATACCGGATATTCTTGCTAACAGCGGTGGAGTAACGGTAAGCTACTTTGAATGGGTACAGGACTTAGAAAGGTTGCAGTGGTCGCTTGAACAGGTTAACAAGATGTTAGAACAAAAGATGGTCAAAGCTTTCAATGACGTATATGAAGCAAGCAAAAAATACAAAACAGATATGAGGACAGCAGCACTTACTGTAGCTGTATCAAGGGTATCTCAAGCAATAAAGCTTCGTGGAATCTGGCCATAAACGCGTTTAATTTTTACATTTTTTTGTTTAAATGTAAAAAATGTTTTTAAATAACTTGTTTTAATGCAAAATTATGGTATTGGTAGAGCAGAAACAGCAAGAACCCCAAAAGGCTAATGTTAGGTTTATCAGGAAAACAAGGAGCATATGTCCTGAGTGCAACAGAGTAATCGACGCAGAAATATTTGAAAGAGATGGAGTTGTTTATATCGGAAAAACGTGTCCTAGACACGGTTATTTTGAGGACGTTTATTTTGGATCTTATGAAATGTACGATAGGTTTTCTAAATATGCGAGGGACGGAATAGGAATATCTAACCCTAAAACTGTTTTAAACAGCATAACGTGTCCTGCCAGCTGTGGCCTTTGCAGCAATCACCTTAGCCATACTGCTCTTGCTAACCTAGTTGTTACAAACAGATGTGATCTTAACTGCTGGTATTGTTTCTTTTATGCTGAAAAGGCTGGCTATATATATGAACCTACCATTGATCAGATAAGAAGGATGATAAGAAACCTTCTTAACGAAAAACCAATACACGGCGTTGCGGTTCAGATAACGGGCGGTGAGCCGACAGTAAGGGATGATATATTAGACGTTATAAAGGCAATAAAAGAAGAAGGTATAACTCATATTCAGCTGAATTCAGATGGAATAAACCTTTCTAGAAAGCCAGATCTGTGCAAACAGGTAAGAGAAGCGGGCGTAAACACTCTTTATGTAAGCTTTGATGGTGTTACACCTGAAACCAATCCAAAGAACTACTGGGAGATACCAGATCTTTTAAACAATTGCAGAAAAGCAGGGCTAGGTATGGTTTTGGTTCCTACTGTAATAAGAACGGTTAATGATCACGAAGTAGGGGATATGCTCAGGTTTGCCTTCTATAACATGGATATAGTTAGAGGAATAAATTATCAGCCAGTTTCACTTGTCGGAAGAGTACCAAAGCACGAAAGAGACAGGTTCAGAATAACTATACCAGACGTTATTGAAAGAATAGAAGAACAGACAGATGGTGAAGTAAAACAGGAAGATTGGTTCCCGGTACCTGCAGCAATGCCTCTTTCGAGGTTTATAGAGGCATGGACTGGAGAGCTAAAATATGAACTTACAACACATTTTGCGTGTGGCGCCGCAACATACATCTTTAACGACAATGGAAAAATGGTACCGATCACAAGGTTCGTTGATGTTGACGGGCTTTTAAAGTTCTTTGAAGACAAAGCAGAAAAAATAGAACGCGGGGAAAACAAATATATAGTTGGGCTTTCAGTAATAACAAACCTGCCACGCTTTATAGATAGAAATAAAATGCCTTCAGGGCTGAATCTGACCAGGCTACTCATAAATATTATTATAAATCACGATTACAGCTCACTTGGGCAACTTCAGATGAAATCATTATTTGTTGGCATGATGCACTTCCAGGACAAGTACAATCATGATGAAGAAAGGGTTAGAAGGTGCGACATACATTACCTTACGCCCGATGACAGGATAATACCTTTCTGTACTTTTAACGTAATACCTGAATGGTATAGGGATAGAATACAGAAAAAATACTCAATGAGCATCGAAGAATGGGAAAAGAGAACAGGAAGAAAATTAAAGAATGATTATTACGTCAGGCCAAGCTCCTTCTATCACTATCCCAAGGATGAAAACCTTTTCAAGAGAATTGGGATAAATTATACGCCAAAAAGTTTGCTTGCAAAACAGTCCTCTTAAAAAGACAGCATAAATTTTTAAGTTAATTTGTAGATAACCTTTTTAATATCCTATCAATAGGATTAAAACGTCATGGGCGATTTACAGTTAGTATTATCAGATCCAAAGACCAGAACGGCGAAAAAGATTGAAGTGAAGGGCAATCTGAGCTCTGTTCTTATAGGAAGAAAAATAGGGGAAATTATAGATGGAAGCTCACTAGGTTTAGGTAACATAAAGTTTAAGATAACAGGAGGAACAGATAAGTCAGGCATTCCTCACGTACCAGATATTGAAGGTCCGGTCAAAAAATACGTACTTCTTGCAGGACCTCCTGGTTTCAGACCAAAAAGAGAAGGTGAAAAGAAAAGGAAGCTAGTAAGGGGCAACACAATAGCTGACGATACTTATCAGGTAAACGCTGTGATTGTTGAGGGTGAAATAAAGGATGCCAAGGTTTAAAACTACAGCTGAAGCGCTAAAAGTAATTTCTAATAAAGAACAGATAAGAAATTTTGGAATAATTGCCCATGTTGATCATGGAAAAACAACTACGTCGGACTCCTTGCTTGCAGCCGCTGGAATGTTAAGTCCCACTGTAGCAGGTCAGGCACTAGCGCTAGACTATATGGAGCTTGAACAAAAAAGGCAAATGACCATAAAAGCCGCTAACGTTACGCTTTATTATGAATATGAAGGGAAACCATATGTATTTAACATGATAGATACCCCGGGGCACATAGACTTTACGGGAAAAGTAACAAGATCGCTGAGGGCCCTTGATGGAGCTGTTGTAGTAGTCGATGCAGTGGAAGGAGTTATGACTCAAACGGAGACTGTGTTAAGGCAGGCATTGGACGAAAGGGTAAGACCAGTTCTTTATATTAATAAAATTGACAGACTTATAAAAGAACTTAGGTTAAATCCAGAAAAAATGCAGGCTTGGCTTTCAAACATAATAAACGATGTTAATAGATTAATTGATATTTATGCAGAACCCGAATTTAAGGATAAATTTAAGATCAGCATAACAAACGACAGTGTGGCTTTTGGAAGTTCAAAAGATCGGTGGGGCTTTACTTTAAGCATGGCTAGGGCAAAGAATATGGGATTTAAGGACGTTTACGAAGGATACAGTAGCGGAAACATATCTGCACTTGTTGAAAATTTTCAGCTTCATGAAGCAATACTATCAATGGTAATAAAACACATACCTCCACCAAACGTGGCTCAGAGGTACAGAATACCCAAAATATGGAAAGGGGACCCTGAAAGCGAGATTTACAAAGCGATGATAGAATGCGATGATAATGGCCCGACTGTTATGATGGTTACGAACGTGGTAGTTGACCCTCAGGCAGGGCCCGTTGCAGTAGGAAGGCTATTCAGCGGGACAGTTAGAGACGGGGACCTTCTTTATCTTGTAAACGCAAAAAGGCAAGAAAGGGTACAGAGCGTAAGCATGTTCATGGGCCCTTTTAGGGAAATAGTAGGATATTTACCTGCGGGAAACGTTCCGGCTTTACTAGGTTTGCAACACGCATCTGCTGGAGAAACGCTGTCTAGCGTTAAGGACGTAGTGCCCTTTGAAAGTATAAAGTACGTAAGTGAACCTGTAGTTACAATAGCCGTCGAACCAAAAAACCCAAGAGATCTACCAAAGCTTATAGAGGCTCTGCAGAACATGCATCTTGAAGATCCTAACTTAGTGGTAACTATAAATCAAGAAACCGGAGAAACTTTGCTTTCTGGTATGGGCGTTCTTCACCTTGAAATAGCGACAACATTGATTCAGGATCAAGGAATAGAAATAGTAACGAGCAAACCGCTCATAAACTACAGAGAAGCTATAACCATGAAAGCTGGACCTGTAATGGCAAAAAGTCCAAACAAACACAACAAAGTTTACATAAGAGTAGAGCCCCTTGATGATGAAACGATAAATTTGATAATAACAGGGCAGATAAACGAAAACATGGACAGAAAGCAGATAGCAAAGATCCTTAGGGATCATGGGTGGGACGCCGATGAAGCAAAAGGCGTCGTAGCGATAGATGAACGCGGAAACGTTTTTGTAGATGAAACTAAAGGCGTACAGTTTTTGCAAGAAAGTATGGACAGCCTTAGAGCAGGTTTTGTTGATGCGATGACTAATGGCCCTCTGGCTTATGAATACGTAAGAGGAGCAAAGGTAATACTTCATCACTTTGTGCCGCATGAGGACCCCGCGCACAGGACTTACGCTCAGTTGATGCCAGCTTCTAGAAGAGCAATATTGGGAGCAATGCTTCTTGCAAAGCCTACGCTTCTAGAACCCATTCTTTCGATTGAGGTCAAAGGCGTTGCAGATATACTGGGACCTGCTATAGGTGTTATAACAAGTAAACGCGGGAAGATTATAAACATGACTCAGAAGGATGTGTTTGCTGTAGTTCAGGGCGAAATACCTGCAGCAGAAACTTTTGACTTAGCAGAAGTAATGAGGGGCGCAACAGCCGGGAAAGCTGTTTGGAATACTAGCTTTAAAGGATGGGCACCAGTTCCCACAAACATGCTTGGACAGTTAATAACATCTATAAGGAAGAGAAAAGGTTTACCCCCAGAAGTGCCTAAACCCGAAGAATTCATAGATGAGGAATAAAGTTGAGCTATTATTACGGTTCAGGTCCTAGCAAAAGAGAAGCCTTAAACCTTATAATAGGATCCCTTATTGTCTGGGTAGTTGGAATAACATGGCTGAGAGCGATATCGACGTCGGGCCTTGTGATAAACAGCATACTTTTTATTCTCGCATTTATACTTCATGAATATGCCCATAAGCTTTCCGCCATAAGGAATGGCTTGTACGCAGAATTTAGAATACAGTGGGTGTGGGCGCTCTTAACTCTTGTAACAGCCATCTTACCATTTAAAATAATAGCTCCTGGAGCTACAGTAATTTACGGAATGGCAGATGAAAGAACTATGGGGAAAATATCAGCCTGGGGACCTTTGGTTAATATAATAATGGCGCTTATTATTTTACCATTTGCTATGTCAGGCTTTTATTTTCTTATAACTGCTGTTTACTTTAACTCTTTTATAGCTCTCTTTAACTTACTGCCTATAGCTATATTAGACGGGAGAAAGATATTTTTCTGGAGCAAAAAGGTCTGGGGTTTGTTGTTCTTGGTTTCTGTAATGCTTTTCATAATTTCGCTCATCGGCTTTTATTAATTTTATAATATGCAAGCAGTTTAATAAAACGACATTTTAATATTTTTAGATGCTGATAGAGGATCTCAGAATACCATCTTTAATAAAAGAAAGGCTTATTTCAAAAGGGTATTTAAAACTATGGCCTCCTCAAGAGAAGGCCGTACAAAGCGGGCTTCTTGAAGGTAAAAACCTGCTGATAGTAACCCCAACCGCTAGCGGAAAAACGCTAATAGCGCTGCTTGCTACAGCAAAAGCTGTTATTGATAGAGGGAAGAAAGTAATATATATAACTCCTCTAAAAGCTCTTGCAAGCGAAAAGTATGAAGAATTTAAGGAATTTTTTGAGGATGTATATCTGGAAAAAGGGAAGCCGCTTAGCGTAGGAATAAGCACTGGAGATGATTTTAACTTAGACCCATCTTACTTAAGCAGATATAACGTGATAATTACTACAAACGAGAGGCTTGACTCCATAATCAGGCATAAAGTAAAATGGCTTGAAAACGTGGGACTTTTTGTATTTGACGAAGTTCATCTTTTAGATGACGACACTAGAGGGGGAACTCTGGAATTTGTTCTTACAGAAATAGCATCGTGGTTTAGCAATGTGCAGGTGCTTGCCCTTTCAGCAACTGTAAAAAATTATAACGAAATAGCATCATGGCTAGGCATGAATACGGTCTATGATGAATGGAGACCAGTAACTCTTGTAGAAGGTGTCGCCTATGATGACAAGCTGGTATACAAAGACGGCCAAGTTGATATAATAGAAAGGAAGGGTACGCTTTTGCAGGACGTTGTTTATAACGAGCTTAAAGAAGGAGGCCAGTGCCTGGTTTTTGCTGAAACCAGAAAAAAAGCCCTTGAACTAGCAAAAGCTCTGGCTTACGTTTCCAGGAAATTTTCTCAAGTTCCTTTAGAGCAAACATATCCAGAAGAGGAAGAGGATACGACTCTAACAAAAACTTTGAGAAGCCTTATACCTCTAGGAGTAGCGTTTCATCACGCAGGTCTTCCTGCAAGTTACAGGAAGCTTGTAGAAAGGCTTTTCAGAGAAAACAAATTAAAGGTCATCTGCAGCACTCCAACGCTGGCTGCTGGGGTAAACCTCCCCGCTAGAACTGTGGTGATAAATTCTGTCTATAGGTATAACTATGAAGGAAGAGAACCTATAAAAGTTATTGAATATAAGCAAATGGCAGGCAGAGCTGGAAGACCCAAATATGATAAAATAGGTAAATGCATTATACTAGCCCAAGATGAATACCAAGTAGACATTTATCTAGATAGGTACATTTCTGGTGAGCCCGAGCCAATAACTTCCAAGCTTTTGCTTAAAGGTACATCATCAATGGTTCTAGCTCTAATATCTGTACTGGGTTATGCTACAGCGGAAGAGATAAAAGAGTTTTTTAGAAAAACTCTTTATTATAAGCAAAAAGGCACTCTGGATTTTCAGATTTCTGAAGCATTAAGTTTTTTAAGCAAGAACGGTTTTATTATGCTTACAAAGAACGGAAAGTACAGGACTACGCCATTGGGGGACCTTACGGCCAAAGTTTATATATTACCTCAAACGGCGCTTTCCTTTATTAAGGTAGCTGATGAACTAAAAAAGTGGAAAGACCTAACATTACCTTTACTATGTCTTCTCGCATCCTCAGAAGATATTGAACCAAAACTATCTTCCCGTAAGAAAGACGAAGTTGAACTTGCACAGCTTCTTAACGCAAACTTTGAGCTAGAACCGTTCTTTGACGAAGACTGTTCTGCAAGAACCTTTCTTGCTTTATACGGATGGGTCAATGAACTTTCTGAACAGGAACTCCTGGACAGGTTCGGCGTAGAGCCGGGCGACCTTTACAGAATAATAGAATCATCTAGATGGATCGTTTATTCATACTCGAAACTTGCCAGAATAGTTGGAATGAGCGGAGAAGCTTTTGATCTGCCTTTTATAAGGATATATAAAGGGGTAAGAGAAGACGTTGCGAGCATTGCAAGCTTGAGCGGTATAGGGAGAAAAAGAGCCAGAGCTCTGTTCGAAGCTGGTTACCATAACATTTTAGAACTATCCCAAGCAAAAGAAGCAGAATTGGCTTCTAAGGTAAAGGGAATAAGCTCGGTCACCGCTAAAAAAATAATAAGAGAAGCGAGGGAAAAGCTTGGGCTTGAGTCTTAAGGTCGAAGATATCAAAGGAGGATACTTTTTTTTAAGAAATATTAAAGGACATTACGTTAAAGAAGACGAACTTTTAAAAAAGATGCAAGACGAAGAGTCTCATTTTTATTTAAGTGCTAAAAGCGATGATGTTGAAATTACGGGCTATGACTTTACAGGCATATTCGGAGAAAGCAGATTTGTTTATCCAGAAAACATCTACGCAGAAATTAAAAGCCAGGATAACTACAGAATAAAATTTTATCCGCACCAGATAGAGTCATCAAACAAAGTTACTTTAGAAGAATTGGCCGGTACGCTTGTAGAATATTCAAAGATAATTGATAAGAAAATAGCAGTGTCATACTCTGGAGGACTTGACAGTTCTTTACTTGCTTGGGTTTTCAAAGACAGAAACCCTTTATTAATTACTGTTGGGTTTGAAGGAAGTGAAGATATTAACGTTTCAAAAGAAAGGGCAAAAATGTTGGGCTTGGATCACATAATTCATAAAATTGAAACCAAAGAGCTTAAAGAAGCTATTAAATACGTTATAAATTTTTGTTTTTCAACCATGGAGCTGGCTCTGTCAGCTGGATTTTATATAGCAGGAAAAGCAGCAAAAGAAAACGGAGCCGATGTTTTGGTCGTTGGCCAGCTCGCAGATGAAATTTTTGGAGGTTACAAAAAGTACCAAGGACTTTACGCTAATGAACTCGAGAACGCTCTCAATGTGGATATAAAGAGGGCTATAATTGGTATGAGAAGAGATAGCAAAGCGATATTTTCTGCTGGAATAGAACCAATGTATCCTTACGCTTTTAAGACATTTTACAGAAAAGCGAGGGCACTTGATACTAAATACAAGGTTCAAAAGCTAGGATTGCGAAATATTGGGAAAATTTTAGGCCTTCCTTCTGAAATTATAGATGCTAGGAAAAAGGCATTCCAGTACGGAAGCAGAATTGAAAAGGAAATAAAAGCGCTTTTACACTATGGTTTATGAAAAAATAAAAAAGATTATAAGCTTCTGACTATATGTAACCTAAGAAGCGGGGTGGGGGAGCCAGGTCTACCCCGCCGGGCTCATAACCCGGAGATCGGTGGTTCAAATCCACCCCCCGCTAAAGTTTTTTAAGTCATCTTTTAAATCAGAGACCCCGCCCGTGACAGTAGATCAAAAAATTTTAACTGAATTTATGATTAATTTGTTATACTCATACATTATAAGGGTCATGCTGCTTCAGGTTGTTCTTCATAACCTGTCTGCGCAAGCTTAAAAACAAGCATTATCTATAGATTTTCCCATGTTTCAAAAATATTAATGCGCTTTACCATTATTAGATCGTAGAATTGTGTATGGTTTGCAAAAGCGGCAAAACGCCATCTTACGCTAAAAAGTTTTGATCTACTGGTGAGGGCAGGGTAGTTTACTCAGGAGGAGGCAGTGAAATTTGCAGCAACTTAATGTGTTCTTCGGTTAGCTTTTCTTCTTTAAATTTTATCAATCTAGGGGTTTCCTCAATTATAACTCTATGGAAAAGGAAAAGTTTATTCTGTAAATCAGCAGTGAATACCCTAATTTCTTTTAAAGATTTTATATAATCCTTGAGTTCTTTTTCGGAAAGTACACTAGAAAGCTGTCTTGTTGCGAGCCAAGCTCTAACATGGATAACAAGAGAACCAGCAAAACCAGATCTTCTTAAAGAGTCGAGTATCTTTTTTGTTACTTCGGAAACCGTGGACATTTTCTGTTCGCCTCCCAGAGATAAGTAAACGGCATCAAAACCACCTTTAGCAATTTTATCCGATATTTCTTTTAATCTGCTTTCATCATATATAAAAACCATTCCTGCTTCATTTTTATAGCCGTATGTGCTCATATAACTCGATAGTAATGCAGCGCTCATAGCTGAACATATTCTGTCAGGGTACGTTACAACGGCTATTCTACGAAAACCATCAAGAAGATTTTTGCCCACAAGATAGCCAGTTAAAGAACGCAAATATATTTCTTCTTCTAAGGAAGCTCTACTAATTGTACTCATAATAATACATTATTTAATTTTGATATATTAATTATTTCTTAATTTTTAATGCAAAAACAAACATTCATCTACGTAAATCGAAATAAAAAATCACTTTAATGACGACTATATATTGGATTAAAACAATATTATGCATTTAACGTGATTTTTCAAGTATCTAATGTCATGTAATAATTTCGGGATAAGAGATTGAAAAAGCAAAGATATTGCGTTAAATTATTCAACTTTATCTTAAACTAAAACCAGAAGAATTATCTGATTAGAATGCTGTTATTAGAAATGTTTGTCTGCATTCAGTGCAAATCAGGTCAGTAAAGCCACGTTTTAAAAGCTTAAATATAATTAATCTAAATTTTAATCAATGAGCAGTTCTTTTGAGTTTTTAAAAGAGATTTCGGCCAAGATAAACAAAGACGACATAAAAAAGAAAGCGCTGTTACAGTTTTCAGGAAAAGCATTCCAGTTCAAGCTGAATGAAGGAGAAAGTTTTTACGTAAAATTCGAGAACGATGGCAGCATGAGTGTAGAAAAAGGAGAAATAAATTCTCCGGCAGCTTCAGTATCAGTAAGCGACTCTCTTCTTATAGACCTTATAAACGGGAAGGCTGACCCGGTTAAGTCGTTTTTTATAGGCAAGCTGAAAGTATCGGGAGATCTGATGCTGGCTCAAAAACTTGTAAGCGAAGTTAAAAAACTGCTTTAGTGACAGTTTATGGAAATTAAAAAAGTAACTGTAATAGGAGCAGGCGAAATGGGACACGGCATAGCCGAAATTTTTTTGATTAATGGATATGAAGTTATTATAGTTGATATTAGCGAACAAGCGTTACAAAAAGCAAAGCAGCTTATAGAAGAAAGCCTAAATAAATTTGCAGAAAGAGGAAAGATTAAGGCTGAAGACGTCGCTAAAATAATGGGCAAGCTAAGCCTCTCAACAAACTTAGAAGAATCTGTCAAGGATTCAGACATAATAATAGAGGCTGTCCCAGAAAAGATAGAAATAAAGGCCGACGTCCTTGGAAGAGCAAGTAAAGCAGCCAAACCTGATGCTATAATAGGCACAAACACCTCGAACATAAAGATAACAGACCTTTCTCAGTATGTTAATGCTCCATGGAGGTTCCTGGGCACACACTTCTTTAATCCTCCAGTTTTAATGAAGCTGGTTGAACTGGTAAAAGGTGAAAAGACCGACGATAAGGTTCTTGATGATGTTTATAATTTAATGAAGGCTCTAGGGAAAGAACCTATAAAGGTAATGAAAGATACCCCTGGATTTATAGTAAACAGAATAAGTGCACCAGAGCTTTTGTTTTTCTGTCTGGTGGCAGATCAGAAGCTAGCTAAACCCGAGGAAGTAGATGCTTTTGCTAAGGAACAAGGCCTTCCCATGGGCCCATATGAGCTTATGGATTACGTTGGCCTTGATGTAGTTTATGATTCCCTTGTTTATTTTGCAAAAACAATTTCTCCAGATTATGGAAAATGCAAAACAGTAGGGGAACTCGTCAAACAAGGAAAACTCGGCAAAAAGAGCGGTTCTGGCTTTTATGAATGGAATGAAGGAAAAGCCAAAATACCAAAGGCCAGCGCAACAGATAAGGTAAACCTTCTTGATGTTCTTGTGCTCGAGGTTAATGAGGCAGTAAAGCTCATAGAGGACGGTGTAGCAACACCAGAAGATATAGAAACAGCCGTAAAGCTAGGACTAAACAGACCATTCGGTCCTATTACGGTGGCAAAATCACTAACGAACGATGAAGTAAAGACAAAATTACAGGAACTTTATCAAAAATTTAATTGCGAGGTCTTTAAGCCTGCTAAAAGCATAGAAGAAGGAAAGCTAAAAGAAGTCATTGAAGGGAGGTACAAGCCTGTTGGAGCGGAAGAAAAAGAAAAAGCTGGGGTCGTTCAACCACAGATTACTTCATCCTTTAAATACATAAAACTTGAAAACGCCGGTAATCACGTTCTAAGAATTTTGTTAGATAGACCAAAACGTAACTTTTTAAGCCCTGATGTAATAGAAGAGCTTGATAGAGCGATAGAAAGCGTGTGGAACGATAGAGATATTTGGGTCATAATACTTACTGGCAATGGCGCTGATTTTTCGGCTGGAGCTGATTTATCTACTTATATTGCCGATGGCATGCAATTCATCGAGTTTTCCAGACGTGGCGAACGGGTCTTTAGAAAACTGGCAGAAATACCCAAAGTTACTATTGCTGAAATGAAAGGATACGTACTGGGAGGCGGGTTTGAGCTTGCGCTAGCATGTGACATACGAGTAACAACACCAGACGCAACAATAGGTTTCCCTGAGACAACTCTTGGCCTGATACCCGGTTGGGGAGGAACACAGAGACTCGCAAAGCTAGCTGGCATGAACACAGCGCTCTGGCTAATACTTACAGGCAAAAGGATATCGGGTGAAGAAGCGCTAAGACTTGGTATAGCTTCACAAGTTTATGAAAAGAGCATAATAGATCAGGAAACGATCAAGCTTGCAAAAGAAATAACTGCGAACAACGCACCTATAGCTGAAGCTCTGGCAAAGAGGCTTATAAACAAGGCTACGGAAGTGCCCATGGACATAGGTTTAGAATGGGAATCGACTGCATTTGGAATACTCTTTAACACCGAAGACCTTAAAGAAGGAATATCCAGTCTGTTTGAGAAAAGAAAGCCTAACTTCAGGGGAAGATAAGATGGAAGTCTACATAGTAGATTATTTAAGGAGTCCATTTTCAAGATCAAGACCAAAGGAACCTGAAAAGGATGTCTTCAATGCGCTCAGGATGGACGAAGTACTTGCTCTGCTAATAAAGGAAACGATAAAAAGAACAGGTATAGAGCCAAAAGAAATAGGAGATGTAATAACTGGTTGTGCTCTTCAGGTCCACGAAAACTGGCTTTATGGAGGAAGGCACCCTGTTCTTCTAGCTAACCTTCCATGGGAGGTTCCTTCTATGGGTGTTGACAGGGCCTGTGCCTCTTCAATGACAGCAATAGGGATTGGAGCGATGGAAATAGAAACCGGGAATTCGGAACTTGTAATAGCAGGGGGCATGGAACATATGACACATGTCCCTATGAGTGATAACCCTCACGTAGCTCCAAACTATAAGCTGTTAATCAGGCCTGAATATATGAAATATCAGATGAATGTTGGATATGTAATGGGGCTCACTGCAGAAAAACTTGCAGAAGTCAGCGGTATAGAGAAAAATGAAATGGATGAATGGTCTTACAGAAGCCATATGTTAGCAAGCAAAAGTGTTTCAGAAGGCTGGTTTTCAGGAGAAATACTTCCAGTAAAGACGGAATATCAAGGCAAAGAAATCGTTGTGGACAGGGATCAGAGCATAAGATCTGATACAACCTTAGAACAGATAAGGTCTTTACCTCCAGCTTTTAAGCAGGATGGGGTAATTACAGCGGGCAATTCTTCTCCACTTAACGCGGGAGCGTCCGCGGTTCTCTTGGCATCTGAAAAGGCAATTGAAAAATACAACCTCAAACCATTGGCGAAGATTAAATCAATTGGATGGGCAGGCGTTGAACCTTATTTGATGGGGAAGGGGCCTGTGCCATCTAGCAAAAAGGCGCTTGAAAAGGCAAATCTTAGTGTAGAAGATATAGACTACTGGGAAATAAACGAAGCTTTTGCTGTTGTAACTCTTTATGCTATAAAGGAACTTCACATAAACCCAGATAAAGTAAATGTGCACGGAGGGGCCATAGCGATAGGCCATCCTTTAGGGGCTACTGGTGCGAGAATAACTGGAACGCTTGCAAGAATACTTAAAGAAAAGAATGGAAAATACGGGGTTGCCACTCTTTGTGTTGGAGGAGGTCAAGGTTACGCAGTAGTCCTGGAGAGGGTTGAGTAATTTGAGCTTTGAATTACCTCAAGAAGTAGAAGAAACAAGAAAAAGGGCAAGAGATTTTGCATTAAGAGAATTCACAAAGGAGCTTATAGAGCATTTTGATGAAACCGAAGAGTATCCTAACGAAATAAGAAAAAAAGTTTTTGATGCTGGTTTTATAACGATAGAAAATCCTTGGAATATGTTAGTAACTATGGAAGAGTTCTGTAGAGTCGATCCAGGTATAGGGCTGAGCACTCTGGCTTCAGTATTTGGTTCTGAGATACTTCTGCTTTATGGAACTGATGAACAAAAGGAAAAATATCTTTATCCAACCTTAAAGGGTGAAAAGATAAGCGCAGTTGCTGTTACCGAGCCAGGCGCTGGGAGCGATGTAGCGGGAATATCATCTAGGATAGAAAAAACGGAAAAAGGATGGATGCTCAACGGGCATAAAATGTTCATAACTAACGGAACTGTAGCAGATCATTATTACCTGCTTGCCAGATCTGCTCCTCCGCCTTCCAGAGAGAAACGGCATCATGGATTGACGCTTGCTATAGTTGAAAGAAGGTGGAACGGGGTTAATCCTGTAAAGCTAAAGGGAAAGCTCGGAATGAGGGCGACGGATACGGCCGAAATCACATTTGAAAATGTAGCAGTACCCAATGAAAATATTGTTGGCGAAGAAGGCAAAGGTTTTTACATTATAATGACTTTCTTTAACATAAGCAGGGTTTATGTAGCGGCACAGAGCGTAGGTACTGCTCAAGGTATACTTGATCTGCTACTTGAGTACCTTGCTGAGAAACCCGCAAGTTTCAGGGAGATGGAATACGTACAATTTGCTCTTGCTGAAATAAGCGCGCTTATTGAAACGGCCAGAAACATAACATATAAAGCTGCTACAAAAGTTTTTTCATTCAATCCTGATCCTGCTTTAACAAGCATGGCAAAATATTATGCTGCCGAAATAGCAAACCAAGTGGCAAATACAGCTTTCAAAATAATTGGGATAGAAGCTTCAGGTTCTAAACTCGAAAAGCTCTATAGGGATGCAAAAATAACAGAGATCTGGGAAGGGACTAGCGAAATAGAAAAGCTTGTAATTTCGAGGATGATCCTTAAAAAGATTCAGGAGGTGAAATAAAACGTCTTCAGAAGAACAGAAGCTTTTAGTAAACATGATAGAACAGTTTGCAAAAGAAGAGCTTGAAAACGTTGCACAAAAAATTGAAAAAGAAGGTATAAGTAAAGATATCAGAAAAAGGCTTGCAGAGCTTGGTCTTCTTGCAGCAACATTGCCTCAGTCAGAAAATGGTTCTGGTATAGATAGAAGGTCTTTTTCTTTAGTTTTAATGACTATAGCTAAATACTCTGCATCTGTAGCTTATTTTACATATTTACAGAACACGCTGGTGAATGAGATACTTTTCAAAGCTCAAAAGCATAAAGAAGAAATCGCAAAAATAGCCTCTGGTGAATCAACCGGCACTCTGGTTCATGACCTGAACTTGAATTTCCCACAAGAAGTTTATATAAAAGGGTATGACCTATACGGCGCTAACAATTTTGTAATATTGCCAGACGCAGACTTTCATCTAGTGCTCGCAAGATCTGAAAGCTCTTCTTACTTAGTTATGACTAATCCAGTTAAGATAGAAAAAAAGAAACCATTAGGATTTAGAGCAATTAGCTTTGGAGTTGCAAGCTATAAACAAACAATTGAAGAAGACAGAATTATTTTAAAAGACGCAGATAGTTTATTAAAATCCCACGTTTTTGATACTTCCGATCAGATAGCAGCAATAGCGCTTGGAATGAGCGAGTCTGCTGTAGAAAAGGCAATAGAGTATTCAAAAGAAAGAAAGGCGTTTGAGAGCTATCTTTATGAATTTCAGCCAATATCCGCCGTGCTGACTGATATGAAAGGAAGAATAGAAGAAATGAAAAAGGCTCTTATGCTTTCCGAGGATGTGCAGGACAGGATATTATTAAAAATAAACGCACTGGAGCTCTCAAGATTGGCTTCAAGAGTCGCGCTACAGATTCATGGAGGATATGGTTATCTGGAAGATCTAGGAGTAGAAAGGTATTATAGAGATTCCATGTTCCTTACGATGCTATCTTCAAATTATATCAAAGATATAAAAACAGTATCAAAAGAAATAATATCACCTGATGCTTTTAAAATCTAAAACATAATTTTTAGATTTTATATACCGCTTAGACTTTTCACCTAAATTTTAAATTAAACACGTTTTGGGTTCAATATAATATTAAATTCCCGTTATTCTAACCCTTAAACAAAGCAAGCAAGTTATAAAAATTTAAATATAATATAGAATAATTAAAACTTATGAAAAAAATTCTGATGATACCAGGACCGATTGAGTATGAGCATGATGTTTTAAGTGCAATGGCAAAGCCAACATACGCGCATACATCAAAAGAGTTTGCAGAAATATTCAAGGACGCATTAGAAAAAACGATGATGATTTTTGACGCAAAAGATGGATTGCCCTATGCAATTTCTGGATCTGGGACGCTTGCAATGGAAATATCTACAGCTAATTTTATAAAAAAAGATTCTAAAATTCTCATTGTAAGCACAGGTTATTTTGGTGAAAGGTTTGTGGATCTTTTTTCGCGATTTTCTAAAAATGTTGAAGTTTATCGCCCACCTCTTGGACATTCTGCAGATCCCAAGGAAATTTATGAAAAAGTGAGCACTGGGGAATATGATCTTGTAACTGTAACGCACGTAGATACAAGCTCTGGAGTGAAAAACAACATAAAGGAAATTGCCAAGTTTTTCAGGGATCTTGATACAATACTGGTTGTTGACGGCGTGTGTTCTATAGGGGGAGAAGAATTCAGCATGCAATGGGGAGTGGATGTTGCTTTTACGGCGAGTCAAAAGGCTTTAGGGGTGCCTCCAGGCCTTGCAGTAGGAGTTGTGGGGCCAAAAGCGCTTAAATTTATGGAAAAGAATCCCCCTCTGACTTTCTATTCAGACCTTAGAATATGGCAGAATGTTCTTAGAACATATATGCAAGGGAAGGCAGCATATTTTGCGACTCCTGCCGTTAACTTGATACTCGCTCTTGATACAAGCTTGAACATGATAGTCAATGAGGGCATTGACAACAGAGTAAAAAGACACCAGATAATTGCTGAAAGCATAAGAGCTGCCTTAAAAGAAATAGGCCTTAAATTTATACCAAAGGAGGGGTCTTATGCTAACACGATATCGGTTCAGTATTTGCCAGAAAACGTTAAACAGTCAGATTTTCTCGCAGATGCAGAAAGGTTTGGGGCGGTTTTTGCAGGAGGTTTAATACCAGACATAAAGGAAAAATATTTCAGAATAGGTCACATGGGTTCGATAACTTCTTCAGAAGTATTGATAGCGATTGGAGCTGTTGAAAGAGCTCTAAAAAAGAATGGATACAAAATAGATTTAGGAAGAGGACTTTCAGCTGCACAGGAAGTGCTTTATAATAGCGGGTACTGATCTTTAGGAAAATTGTTTATTTAAATAGTTTTAAAAAATTGCTGTGTTGGATAAATAATATAAAACATGGCCGCTTTCGTTATTTTATACGCTAAGAAAGCAACCGCAATAATAACAAAAAATGGGGAATAAGTTTATTGACAGAAGGAACTGGGTAAAGTACAACGAACAGCTTGTTGCCAGGAAAGTTATTTCCTATTTAAATGTTGGAGCAAGGGACAAAGAGCTTGAAGCAATGAACAAAGCATAAAAAATCTGTTGCTTAAAAGTGACCTGTATAAAAGTATGTTCCTTTTACTATACTACACAGGTTTTCTTTTCCATCATATACTTCTATTAGTGCATAAGCAAGGTTCTTTCCTTTTTTTATTATCTTAGATCTCGCTTTTATAGGTCCTTCAGTTATCGGTCTCAGGTATGTTACTTCTAGGTCCACAGTAACTTCATTATAACCTAGGTTGCTCGTAAGGGCTGCACATCCTCCTGCAGCGTCCGCAATCGTCGCTATAGCGCCTCCGTTAACAGAGCCCCCGAACCTTGTGATTTCAGGTTTAAATTCCATATAAAGCTCACAGGAGCCTTCCTGTATGCTTTTAACCTTTATACCCAAGTACTTTAAAAAAGGGTCATTTTCAAGAACTTCTTTTAGAATATCTAGGCTCATAACACTTTAATTAAAGTGTTATGAATAAAAAAGTTTCTAATCTACTTTAACGAATAAAGGTAGCCGCTAAAATAAAGGGTCCAGAGAAGTATCGGATATGCTATCATCCTTTCTAAGCCTCCAACGCCTATTCCCAGTGTTATGCCATAAATATAAAAGCTTAAAGATATTAGAGATACCAGCCCAATCAGTACAGATATATAAGACATAATATCCTTTTGAATTCTAAAAGAGCTTATTACAGCAAGAGAGCCGAAGAAAAAAGTTACAAATGAAACCAGAGTGTGAATGTGATATGGGGAACCTTCAGGAAATACCCCAACAAGCGCGGCGCCAAGCCCGGCTATGAACATAAGGGCAGGAAAAAGCTTTAGATTTATGCTTTTAGAAACTAAATACGAAT
>JAWDMM010000009.1:0-29496 GCA_046536595.1 Nitrososphaeria archaeon
TAATTTCAGCAACTAAAGTCCTTTTTTCTTTTGAAAGCATGGTATTATTTATTCACGGTTTAATTTAGCTTTAACTATATTTGCTTCATTAAGAATCGCTCTTTAATCATGATTTAAATCCAACATTTTACAAAAGCTGAAAGTTTAGCCGCTTGCGACGGAGATGAACCCATTAAGCCAGAACCGATAATAAAGGTTTTACGTTCGCTCTTTTTTATACAGCTCAATAGCACCCGTTAAAGGGGTGTAACGCCTGAGACCTCGGAACCATCGCCTTTTAAGTCGGTGAGTAGGTCAGTAGGCTAAATTATAAAAACATCATTTCTATAATAACTAACATGTTATTTATAATAGGTTTAGGTGTGGATCCAAAAAATACTGCTCCTGTTTTTATAAACTACGCCTCTTCAATCTGTGAAAAAAGCTATTTTGATAATTATACCACATTTATAAAAAACAGTGAGTTAGAATGGATAGAAAAAAAGCTCAACGCCGTTCCTGTTAGTAGAGAAACACTAGAAGATATAGATCGTTTCATTGAAGAAGCGAGAAATAAAAACGTCTGTTTGTATGTTTATGGCGATCCATATGTAGCTACGACGCATCAGGCCTTAAAAGTTTATGCAACAGAAAATAATATCAACGTAAAAACAATTTATTCTTCAAGTTTTATTAATGTGATTTTTGGAGAAACCGGACTACATATTTATAAAATAGGATTTGTCGGGTCTCTAATAAAAGGTGACATAAATTCTAGAAATTATATATATAAACAAATAGGCACTTCCCTAGAATTAAAAAAACACTCAATAATCATTCCTACAGGGTACGAAGGCAACGTTAGATCCCTCCTGCATGAATTAAAACAAGCAGAAAATAACTTTAAGGAAGAAGTTTTTACTGACGACCGTTTTGTTGTCCTTGTTAGCAGAGCCGGAACAGAAGAAGAGAAAATTTTAGGCGGTAAACTTTTTGAATTGTTACAAAGTGAAATAGAACTTGAAGAACCATTTACGCTAATAGTACCTGGAGCGTTGCATTTTACTGAAGAAGAAGTTCTTAAAAAAATTCATAACATTTTACCTTCCCAAAACCTTAAGCCTTCTGCCTTAGAAATAAGGACCCAAAAGATTGTTGAGAAATGCAGAATAGCGATAGAAAACGCCAAGCAAGACTCAATAATAAAAAATTATAAGGATGTTTTTGAAAATGCCTTTTTATACATAAAAGACGCGGAAGAAGCTCAACGTAAAGGGGATCAAGTAACAGCACTGATGCAGGCCGCATATGCTGAGGGCCTTATTGATGCGCTAAGATTTTTAGGTGAAAAGATAAGATGGGAATAAAATCATAAGCGTTTTAACTTAATTAGACGATGAAGTGGAAGCTAACTTTTATAAACACATATTTACTTAAAGAAACAGCTCTAAACTAAAGAAACATTACCTGATGTATGGGCTGTATCTATTGAAGATGTTTAATATTTAGGCTATATTTATCTGACATCCTCACCGCCTTAAAAGGCGATGGTTCCTTCAAGGCGGATCATAGGTTCGTGGTTTACCGCCTTCATCTTCATCGCTTCATAGCTAGTGGGATTTACCCACCCTGTTCCGTTCGTCCAGCGATAGACCACGGGCTGTGCCTTCAGCCACTTACCCCTATCCTTAACGGACTCGGGGATATGTAGAATGTTTATTGCCCCGTTCAGATCAGCGTTTATTACTTTCCCTGTGTGAGGACACTCGAACAAGCCTCTTTTAATCCTCCCATTTTCGTGAATTTCCCCACACAGGGAACACGTCTTAGATGTATTTTCCTCATCCACAAGCTTAACCTTTATTCCATATTCTTGTGCAACGTTCTTGATTCGCTTTATTATTGATGAATAGCTCCAGAAGTTTGTATTTCTTTCGTTTCCTTTATCCTGAGCTATGCCCTTTGGGTAGCCGATGTATATTTCTCCTACTCCTTTATCATAGAGTGTCTCTACGATTTCCCTTGCTAGTCCTTCTCTAGCATTCTTTAGCAAAAGAGAACGCTTTTTGTAAAGTTTTTCAAGCTTCCTGCTAGTTTTCAAGCCATGCCTTGAAAGCCTCTTTTCTTCTATTGAAATGCGCTTTGTTATCTTCTTAAATTCTGAAAGCAAAGAACCTCCTTTGAAGATCATCCACGGGCCGTCTTGAACAGCTACAGTTGCAAGGTTTGCAATGCCTAGGTCTATGCCCGCCTTCATTTTTCCTTTTGGTTTATTATTTACTTTTACACTCACAGGAATTCTTGCGTACCACTTTCTCCTCGCGCTATCATAAAATGTTTCAAGGGTTCCCTGTTTGTCAACCCACTTAAGCTTGCCATTGAACTTTAGTTTCATTTTGAAATCCATCAGGAATATTTCATTTCCTTCAATCCTGTACCTGTCATTTCTTATCAGCAAAAACAGGTTATCTCTCTTTTTATGTGGAGGCTTTGGCTTCATCCACTTAGGTAATTCCCCTTATTTCTTCTTTTTGCTTAGCTCGAAAAAAGATTTCCATGCTCCCATGTTCTTTCGCGTTACTTGCTGAACGTTTGCCCCGTGCAATACAGCTTTGAATTTTTCATAAACAATTTTTTCTGTTTTGTCAAAATCTACATGCTCGTGCTTTTTGTACTGCTCAAGTCTTAACTTATTAACTTCATTCCAGCAATTAACGAATGCCTTTCCGAGAGCCGTTAGTTTAGCTTTTGTTTCTTTTCCTGCACTGATGCGCACTGTGTTAGATCAGCGCATGCTTTCTGTTACGTTATGCTAATTAAAGTATATAAATACTTTAGCCTTTCTCCATGAGAAAACACGTTAGCAAGGACAGAATGGTTCAGCATCCCCGCCTCTAGAAGAGGCGAGGCTTTCGTTCGTTTTGTAAAAATCTGCTATGTACAAAAACCCCACAGAATCACGGTAGATCATCCTTAATCAACTGATATCTTAAGTTCCCCTCGTTCACCAGTTCTTAGGATCGCAACAATCTCCCGCGGCAGATCTATGGCGGCAGCGGAGCTTCTTATTGCCAACGTTCTCTCAGATATAAACTCGCTTTTTCTTATTACTATATCTGTTGGGTGAGACAACGAAAGATCCCTGTGACCATAACCGAAAAAGGAAAAACTAAAACTCCCAACGCTAATCAAGAAATCTATTCTATTATTTTTTCTAATTTTATTCTTTATTTCATCTGGCAGGTCATAAACACTTGCTGAACTATTCACTCCAATTATACAGTCGCCCCTTAAAGTTAGATGGGGTTCCTTGGTTATTTCTAAGGTAGTTTTATGTCGTGCTGTAACATTCGGATGACCTTGAAATTTAACTATATATTCCATTTTTAAGCCTTAAAAAGCAGATCTGTAAGATCTAAAAGCATTTTATTGTATTTATTTTGCGGGAACTCTCTTAAATATTTAAGTGCATCGTTATAACTTTTTTCTACTATTTCATTTAAAGATTTTTGTTCTTCGGGTTTTAGTCTGTTTATAAGCTCATTAAAGAAATGTTTTTTGTCCTTAATATCGTCTTTTATTTGATAAATGATTCCTAAATTTTCTCCAAAATAATAGGCTTTTTCTGTAAATTGTGGTGACTTTGAAAGAAGCGCTCCAAGCTTGGCTGCAGCCCCAAACAACGATGCCGTCTTATAATTTATAACGTGAAGATACTCTTTTAAGCTAACGTTTTCTTTCTTGTTAAAAAGGGCTAACTCTTCTAATTCACCTTCGCTCATTTTTATGCTTGCCTTGGCTAGTGTGTTAATAGCCTCGGGCATTTTATATTGATTTATTAAATCTATAATAACTCCAAATATATAATCAGTAACTAAGAGCGCATTATCATATCCATAAATTTTATAAAAAGGAACATGATCTCTTCTAGTTTCTTCTTTATCTATAAAATCGTCGTGAATTAAAGAAAGATTGTGCATGAGCTCAATTGAAAAGCTTGCGTACGAAACATCTAAACCCTCTCCAAGATTTTTGTTAATTAAAACCAGTATAAGAGGTCTAAGCCGTTTTCCGCCACCAACTGCATAATTGATCATTTTAATTAAAAACTCGTTATCATAAGAGTCTAAAACCCTCTTAAATTCGTCATCAAAATTAGGCATAACGTTAGAAATCATCTCGTTAAAAACGGCCTCAATCTGCATGCTTTTGCACCTGATCAAAGAAAGCAAAAACGTATTTTTAAGCATTATAATTATTTTAAATCACAGTTACCTTTATTTGAGTGGTGTTCTTTAAAGTCTGACCTACTCACCGACTTAAAAGGCGATGGTTCCGAGGTCTCAGGCGTTACACCCCTTTAACGGGTGCTATTGAGCTGTATAAAAAAGAGCGAACATAAAGCCTTTATTATCGGTTCTGGCTTAATGGGTCATCCCCGCCGCAAGCGGCGAAGCTTTCAGCTTTTGTAAAATGTTGGATTTAAATCATGATTAAAGAGCGATTCTTAATGAAGCAAATATAGTTAAAGCTAAATTAAACTGTGAGTAAATAATACCATGCTTTCAAAAGAAAAAAGGACTTTAGTTGCTGAAATTATGCGAAGAGGGGGCACTCTTTTAGCTGAACCTTGTCCAAAATGTGGGGGGATAATGCTTAAGTATAAAGGGAAAACTTTTTGCCCAAACTGCGACAACATAAAAAACATAGAAGAACTTGAGGGTAAAAGCGAAACAAAACCAACAGACCTTCAAGAAATAGACGATCTGCTTTTACGCAGACTTTTAAACGTTCTTAAGCAACAACCAGACGACGAGAAAACCTCAATTATAGTGCTAAATTATATAAATGCCTTGAAAACTTTGAGGGAAATGAAAAATAAAAATGAAAGTTGAAATATTAAGGCTTTTTCACAGATCGGAAAGGGATAAAAGGGTAACCACACATTGCGGGCTTGTAGGAAGAGCCTTCGGCGCCTCAGGCATGTATGTTTACGGTGATAAAGACGAAAAAGTTTTATTATCAATACAAAAAGTGAACGAAAAATGGGGTGGCAATTTTTTTGTGGAGTTCGTTGATAACTGGAAGAATCTTATTAAAAAATCAAAGGAGGATGGCAAACTCATAATCAATCTTACGATGTATGGTATTCCATTACCAGAGGTTTTAGAAGAAATACAGAACATAAATAAGGATATTTTAGTTATAATAGGCTCTGAAAAAGTACCTTTAGACGTATACCTTCTTTCTGACTACAACATATCCATAGGGAATCAACCTCACTCAGAAATAGCAGCCTTGGCAATTTTTTTGGATCGTATCTTTAATGGTTCTGAATTTTACAGTGAATTCAAAGACGCAAAGTTAAAGATTGTACCACAGGAAAAAGGCAAAAAGATAATTCAGCTAAAAAAAAGTGATTTTAAATAGCTAAAAACGGCGGACGGTATAGCTTCTGCAACCTTCAATGCTAACAGTGGGTCCTCCAGTACTCTTCTTATAAATTTTGAATGGAAATCAAATTCATCGTCAATAAAACTAGCATCCTTCTTATGTAAAGCCTCTACAATTTTATAGATGGCTGAGTCGTTTAACGCATCGTAGACATCTTTTATTTTAACCTGACTTATAAGGTCTTTCCCGGGCCCTCGTTCGTAGTATTCTTCATTATATTTATCTAGAGCATCTTCCGCAGCCAGTTTTCCAGCTACTTTTCCTCCAATTCCTCCAAAAATTATACCCCCTCCAGTAGTAGGTTTGGTTTGTCCACCTGCGTCCCCTATAAGAACGTAGTCATTTGTGTTATTTTTAAACACGGGCCCTCCGTTTATTAAATACGAACTCATGATTTTTATTGGTTCACCTTTTAAATCAAGATTATTAAGGATCTTTTTAGCAACTAACAATGCAATTTCCGGGCTTCCTGGAGCTCCAACTTTAGCAAGTCCTTCTTCATATGGTATATACCAGCCAAACATTTTTGGCATTAGCTCTTTATTTATGTAAACTGCAATACCATCATAATTTCCGTTCTTTAAAGCAACCATAAACTGAGTAGCTAGAATTTTTCCTTCTTTTTTAGGATAATAAGCACTTCCCCCAGCGTTAATAACATATTTAGCAAAGAGCTTTTTGCCTTTTATGTAAACTAAATTTACATTATTTTCTTTCTTATAAAACGCATAAGATCCTAAAACTATATCAGAACCTTCTTTTATGGCAAGGCTTGCAAGCTTTTTGTCTAAAAGCTGTCTATCTATTACAACTAAATTGCTCTTTTCAAAAGAAAAATCAAAAAATTGATCTTTAACGATAAAAGCACCTTCATCTATTTTCTTCTTGATTATGCTGTTATCATCGATCACTTTTTTTAACCCGCTTGTGCTTACGAGTCCGCCACAGTGCTCAGGAATTCCAACTTCTGTATCCTTTTCTACAACTAAGACGCTTTTTCCAGCGCGAGCTGCTTCTGCGGCAGCAAGCGAACCTGCTGGGCCCGCGCCGATCACTATAACTTCATAATTGTACGATGGGACCAACGTTACATAAGTTCATAGTCAGATTTATAAATATCGTGCATATTAACGAAAGCGGATGTCTTCACAAACCCAGGTTAGGGCAATAATTAGGATGGCAGGAAGGGACCTTAACGGTAATAAACCATTACTTGTTGCTTTAAGAGATATTAAAGGTCTAAATTTTACTTTAGCTTTAGCTATAATAAGAGCGCTTCGGCTTGATCCTTCGATAAGGTTAGGAAGGCTTAGTGACTCTCAACTTCAAACTCTTGAAAGGGCAATAATGAACCCCAAATCTCTCAACCTTCCAGGATGGTTGTTGAACAGAAGGAAAGATATAGAAACCGGACAGGACTCGCATCTGCTTGAAAGCGATCTGATGCTGAAGATAAAAGATGATATCGAAAGAGAAAAACTCATGAACAGTTGGCGTGGATTTAGGCATTCGCTTGGCTTGAAAGTCAGAGGGCAGAGGACACGTACAACTGGTAGGAAAGGCCTTACAGTTGGCGTTAGAAAGAAAGCTGTCCAGGCTGCTCAGCAAGCCGCTCAGCAACCGGCTCAGCAGGCAGCACCTGAAAAAGAAAAGGAGGGAAAGTAAATGGGAGATCCTAAAAAACCTAAGAAAACGTATACTACCCCGCGGAATCCATGGGATAAGGCAACTTTACAGCAAGAACTGATGCTAATAGGAGAATACGGTTTAAAGAACAAGAAAGAACTGTGGAAAGCTGCAACCATAATATCGAATATACGCAGGCAAGCCAGAATGCTTTTAGGCGCTCCCGAAGAGATAAGGAAGTCTAGAGAAAAAATGCTGATAAACAGGCTTTATGAAATGGGTCTTTTGGAAGAAGGAGAGCTTAACTTAGATAGTATACTTAATCTGACTGTAAAGGATCTATTAGAAAGAAGACTGCAAACAATGGTTTTCAAGAAAGGGTTAGCCAAAACAGTACATAACGCGAGACAGATTGTAACCCATAAAAAGATAATGGTAGGAGATAGAATAATAAACAGGCCAAGTTATCTGGTTACCAGGAAAGAGGAAGGTCTTATTAAGGTGAAAGAAGAATGAGCGAAGAAAAAACTTCTAAAGAAAAAACGGTTGAAAAAGAAGAGAGGCAAACCGAAACTACATCACAAGGTGTACAGCAAGAAGATAGATGGGGCATAGCACATATATACAGTAGTTTTAATAACACCATAGTTCACATCACAGATCTTTCAGGAGCTGAAACCATTGCGTTTAGCAGCGGTGGACAACACGTCAAGGCTGATAGGCTAGAAGGATCACCTTATGCAGCTATGAAGGCAGCGTCAGCAGCTGCGGCGGTTGCTAAGGAAAAGGGAATAACTGCGCTTCATATTTATGTTCGCGGCGAAGGAGGGACAGGTTCAAAAACGCCCGGTCCAGGAGCACAGGCTGCAATCAGGGCTTTAGTTAGGGCCGGATTTAGAATTGGGAGGATCGAAGACGTAACGCCTATTCCACATGATAGTACAAGACCTCCAGGTGGTAGAAGAGGAAGGAGAATGTAAATGACGGTTGACGTTCTGGAAAAAGACAAATTAAATCTAACGATTAAAATTGAAGGATACCCATTAGATCTTATTAACGGTTTAAGAAGATATGCTATGTCAGAGGTTCCAACTCTTGCGGTTGAAGACGTAGTATTTATTGAAAACAGTTCGCTTGTTTATGATGAAATTATAGCCCATCGTTTGGGCTTAGTGCCTCTCAAAACACCTAAAAAATATTTGGAAATGGAAGATGCTCAGCTGATGCTAGTTCTCGATGCCAGTGCAGATGATTCGGTAAGAACCGTTTACTCAGGAGATTTAGTACCAGTAGAAGACAAAGAAGTGAAACCGGTGTCTAACGAAATACCCATAATAAAATTGGCACCAAAACAGAACATAAAGCTTGAAGCTTATGCAAGGCTTGGAAAAGGAAAAAAGCACAGCAAATATAGTCCGACTTCAAAATCAATTGTTAAACCAACTCCTATAATAAACATAAAGAACGCAAAAACCGATAAGGCAAAGCAAATAGTAGACTCTTGCCCTAGAAACGTTTTTGAGATTATAAATGGAAACCTTGTGGCTAAAAACCCATACGCTTGTACTTTTTGCGAAGAGTGTCTCAAGGTTGACAGAGAAAACCTAGAAATTTCAGAAAAGCCAGACAGTCACATTTTAAGTATTGAGAGTATAGGGCAGCTTGAAGCAAAAGACATAATCCTTGAGAGCGTAAATTTAATAATCAAAGATTTAGATGAGTTTAATAAGAGGTTAGAGGCTTTATGATAGAAAAAATGAAAACTTTAAAAGTAATTAAAAACGCTTATAGAGAAACAAGGAGACCTTTATGGAGGGCTGTGTATAAAGTGGGAGAAAAAAACGGTTCAAAACACGTTGTTAACATTTCCAAGTTAAACAGACTTGTCCCAGAAAACGCTTACGTTATAGTATTAGGAAAAGTTCTTGGTGGCGGATCTTTAACTAAAAAAATTCATGTTGGGGCATTCTCGTATTCAAAAGCGGGAAAAGAAAAAATAAATAAAGCGGGCGGAGAAGCCCTGTTAATTGATCAATTTGTTGAAAAGTATAAAGATCAGGGTGGTATAATAATTGTCAAATAATGAGACGATTTATATAGATGGATCTGGGCTCATAATGGGTAGACTTGCCAGTAAGATAGCCAAGCTGTTACTCGAGGGCAAAAAGGTTTATGTCGTTAATACAGAAAAGATTCTGATTTCAGGCGATAGACGTTCAATTATCGAAGAATGGAAAAGCAAGCTTGAAATAAACAGCCTTATAAACCCCAAGCACAATCCGATACACTATAGAAGACCTGACAGGATTTTTAGGCGTGTTGTAAGAGGAATGCTTCCTTATAGACAATCTAAAGGCAGAACAGCATACAGAAACTTAACAGTAGTTCACGGAATTCCTGATGAGTTTAAATCTGTTAAGTTTTATAAACCAGAGGACGCGGTGGCAAAAGGCTTTCCAACAGATTATATAATGCTAGGAGAACTAGCTAAAGAGTTAGGGTGGAATGGAAATGTCAACTAAAGCAAAATTAAGAAAGATACACTCAGGATCTAGGAAAAAAGCAAAAGCTTTTGCAAGGATCGAGCCAGGAACAGGCGTAATAAGGTATAACGGAATGCTTTTGGAGACGCTTCCCGAGTATATTCAGTCTATAGTAAGCGTGCCGATAAAGTTAATAGGCGATAAAAGGTTTTCAGTTAACATAAGGATCAGAACAAAAGGCGGAGGGCCTATAGGACAAGCATATGCAGCAGCAATCGCTGTTTCAAGATCTATAGTAGACTATTTTAAAGATGAAAAAGATTTAAAAGAAAAAATACTTAGCTACGATCGTCATTTGCTTATTGGCGATAAGAGACAGAAAGAGCCCAAAAAGTTTGGTGGACCTGGCGCTAGAAGAAGAGAACAGAAATCATACAGGTAAAAATTTCTATTTTTTAACGTATTATTTTATTTTAAACACAGCTTTACAAGAAAATTTAATAGGTTCTTCTTTAAAAAGTAAATCATGACAAGGAAAAAAAGAAGAGTAATTAAACCGTTTAAAAAAACGCTGCCTAAAATTCTCCGGTGTCCAAGGTGCGGAGCTATATCTGTAATAGTGAAAAAGCAGGATGACAAATGGGTTGTTGTCTGTGGCAGCTGTGGCTTAAGATATGAAAAACCTGTTACATCACAAGAATACATAGACGTTTATAACGAATTCGTTGATGCTTTCAATGCTGGAAAGATAGGCTGAACCTCAAGATACGCGTAAAATAAATATAATAGGTGTCTGTTGGTATATTAGGATGGAACAGATAGCAAGAATAAAACTAATGTCAAATAATTTAGAGGATTTAGAAAGCGTAAGCGGCGCTATAAAAGATATGGCTGAGAAGATCGGGGTTAAGGTAAGTGGGCCTATACCTTTACCTACAAAAAAACTACTGATTGTGACTAGAAAAGCACCCTCTGGAGAAGGAACACATACTTTTGATAAATGGGAATTAAGGTTACACAGGAGGCTAATCGAAGTCCCATATAATGACAGAGTAATGGCTCAGATAACAAAGCTTAGCATTCCTCAATCAGTAAGCATAGAAATTGATTTTAAGACAGCAAAAACCAAAAAGTAATTAAAAACTTAAGCGTTATTACTTTTCATTTCCTGTATTTTTAATATAGCAAGGGCGATATCGCCGTTTGATTCTCGTAAAACTTTTTCTGCTACCTCTTTGCTTACACCGGTTTCTCTTGCAACTAAAAGCACATCATCCTCTTTTATTTCTAAAGGGGCTTCTTTAATCTCAAGCTGGTTTTTTGTGAATTCTCCACCCATAATTTCAAAACTTAATGTCCCCTGCATTTTTACAAGGTTAACTGTGGGTTTTTTTATTAAATATTCTTCTTTATCGGTCCTTATTATAACCTCTTTTACGTTTTGAAGTTCTTCTATTTCTATTCCCATCTTTTCCAGCATCCTTCTCATGTCCCTGTTCATTCTAAACATTTCATTATTTATCAAAAACTGATTTACTTATAAACATAATGCTTTTAATGAAGTTTTTGGGGTTAAGGGGCGAAAGTCCCCTTCTGTGAGGTAGGGGATGGATAGCCCTTTACAGAAATGTTTTTATATAAGAAATTTTTATATTATTGATGCCCAAATGGGCTTTGCCTGTGGAACGCAGGCGAGACGCCCAGGGATGAAAACGCCTCTGCGATAGTGGAATACTTGAAAAGTATTCCGCACGTAAGCGTTTCGATGAACTGGGAAGCCCTGTCCGTAAGGTCAGGGTAGTTCACTGAAGTTTTTAACCAAATAAATATATTCTACTTATTATTTTAATTTAATGAAATGTCTGAAGATTTAAAAGAGACACTCTTTATGATTAAGAGGCTTGGAATGCTTAACTCTATTAAAGCGGAATTTAGTGTAAATAGGCCTGATTTTAAATTTGATTATATAAAAATAAATGGCCCAAGAGAGGGTGAAATACTGGATATAGGCTTGTGGCTTGCGCCAGCACTAGCCGAGAAGGGGCTGGTAAAGGTAGGTTTAGAAGATTTTGAAGCGGAAGTTTTTAATGCCATAAATAAAGAAAAGATATTGGGGCAGCATCAGATAGGGCCTCTTCCTCAGGACTTTTATCAAAAGTTTAATCTTTATATAAAGTTAAAAAAAGATGACCAGCGGATAAAAATGCATGTTTATGATTTGATTAAAATAAGGATGAACAAGATAATTCAGATGGCTTTCCAAGGTGTAGAAATAGATAAACTTGCAAGCTTATTAACTCCAGAAGAGATGATACTTTTTGAAAGATTAAAAAATGACTTTGAAGAATGGTATTCGAACGTTTTTAGTGATGGGTGATGGTGTACACACAGTCAAAACTTTACGATCAATTCGAGCTCTTTTTAAAGAGTATAACTACGCCCGATGGAAAATACAAGTATAGAGAGCAAATAGCGAAGCTTGCATCAATAGGGAAAAAATCGATAGTAATAGATTATCAAGACTTGTTAAAGTTCGATCCGGATCTTGCAATATTGCTTGTTGATACTCCTGATGCGGCTATTCAAGAGCTAAACAAAGCAGCTTTTGACACATTAAAGGTGGAAAATCCAGCATATGCTGAAGAAATCAAAGATGAGTTCAGAGTTAGAATAAGAGGGCTCTCAGACAGGCTTAACCTACGTAACGTCAGTTCTAAGTATATTGATAAGCTGGTTTCCATAGGGGGGATGGTTGTAAGGACATCAGAAGTTATGCCGCTTATTAGGGTTGCAGCCTTTGTGTGCCCGTTGGGGCATATAAACTATATGCTCCAATCAGATACCGTTTTAAAAAAACCAGCAAAGTGCGCCGAGTGTGGTGAAAAAAACCTTGAGCTTGATAAAAATAGGAGCGTATTTACCGATTATCAGGTTATAAGGATTCAGGAGTTGCCTGAGGAGCTTCCTGCCGGTCAATTACCGCAGTATATAGATATTGAAATAGATGGAGATTTGGTTAATATTTCAAGGCCTGGCGACAGAATAGTTGTAACGGGTATAATAAGGGCAGATCAGGAAAAGGCAAAAAGAACTGTACCGCTGAGCCTGTTCAAGATTAAGCTTGAAGGGCTTTGGATCGAAGAGTTAGCAAGAGGAAACGAAAAAATTGAAATAACGCCAGAAGACGAAACAAAAATACTAGAAATAGCCAGAAACCCAAACGCTTATGAAATTTTAAAAAATTCTGTAGCGCCAGGAATCTACGGTCATGAAGATATAAAGGAAGCCCTCTTGCTTCTTGCGGTTGGATCGCCTCAAGTAACGCTCCCCGACGGACAAACACTGAGGGGGGACATAAACATATTGCTTGTAGGGGATCCAGGCACTGCAAAATCGGAGTTTTTAAAATATATCTCAAGGTTAGCGCCAAGAGCCCTTTATACCAGTGGAAGAGGCTCAACGGCTGCAGGTCTTACTGCGGCGGTGGTCAAGGAAACCAATGGGATGATGATGCTTGAAGCAGGAGCGGTTGTTCTTGCTGATCAGGGAATTGCTTGTATAGACGAGTTTGATAAAATGAAGCCTGAAGACAGAAGCGTTCTCCATGAAGTCATGGAGCAGCAGACAGTAAGCGTTGCGAAAGGAGGTATAGTCGCAATGCTCAATGCAAGAACGTCAATACTAGCTGCAGCCAACCCTGTTTACGGAAGATACGATCCTTACAAAAACCTGTATGAAAACATAAACCTGCCAATACCTCTCCTTACAAGGTTCGACCTTATTTATGTAGTTAGAGACGTTCCTGATAAAGAAGGTGATGAAAAACTTGCGGAACACATACTGGAAATAAGAAGAAAAAGCTCATACAAACTCGCACCTCCTATCGATTTTATGCTTTTGAGAAAATATATTGCTTATACGAAAAGGATAAATCCAGCGCTCAGTGAGGAAGCTTCAAAGAAGATTAAAGAATTTTATCTACAGATGAGATCGCTGAGTCAAGAAGGGACCATAACCATCACGGCAAGACAATTAGAAACATTAATAAGACTTGCTTTAGCTAGGGCAAGGCTGTTATTAAAAAACATAGCCGATGAGGATGATGCTGAAAGGGCCATAACTCTTGTTAAAAACATGCTGGAGACTGTAGGTTTGGATGTAAGGAGCAAAAAAATAGATATAGGAGGTATTTTGCAAGGAAAGCCTGCAAGTGAAAGGAACAAGCTACAGATAGCGCTGGAAACGATAAAAAAGCTGTGTGGGCCTAACAATGAACCGATAGAAGAAAAAAAGTTGATCGAAGAACTGGTTAAAACAGGTAAGTTTACTGATGAAGATGCAGTAAGAATAATAATGATAATGCTCAAAAACGGGCAAATATATGAAAAAGCTTGGCGTAAATACTGCATCGTTTAAAATAAATTAACAAAAAATCTAACTTTATTATGCTAATGTTTTTAAATAGAGGGTTAGATATTTATATGTAAGGACCAAAAATGGTAGAAGCATATTGTGTTAAATGCAGAGCTAAAAGAGAAATCAAAAACCCGCAAGAAATAACTTTGAAGAACGGAAGGAAAGCAATAAAAGGCGTTTGCCCGGTCTGCGGAACAACCCTTTACAGGATCTTGGGAAAGTAGTCTACACAATATTTTTATGATTTTTTTGATATTTAAATAATAGAAATATTAAGAGGAAGTATAAGTTAAAATGATATCAAAGATTCGCTGGCAGGAAATAAACATATGGGTAGCCCCTCTAATAATGGGGGTACTAATAGGGCTGGCGGTTTCAATTGCATTTTATATATTTTACGGGCTTTGGAAAATATTTGAAAGAGCTCTGCTAACGGTTCCTAAGCTGTCATTTTCTTTTATTTTTTTAAGCATAATACTTTCTAGCCTTCCTCTTAGGATGTTTCTTAAAAGAAGACCCAAAGATTCTTTTGACATAATTCTTGAGTACTATCACACGTCTCCAGCATCTCTCTCATTTAAAGAATCTCTAATTTATTCTTTCTCATCCTTTCTTTCGTTTGCATTTGGAGCCCCTGTAGGTCCAGAAGGGGGAGCAGCCATGATAGGAGCTGGCATAGCAAAGAAGATTAAAGAAACGTTCAAGGTAAACATAGAGAGCAATACTGTTCTTCTTACAGGTTTAGCGGCCGGTTTTACAGCGCTCTTTAAAGCCCCAATAAGCGGTTTTTTGCTAGCGTTAGAATTACCTTATAAAGGCGACCTAGAAAAAGATCCGTTTCTTCCTTCTGCTTTAGCGTCCGCAACTGCCTATTTGACATCATTTGTGCTAAAAACACCTTCAATAATCTTGGTTCAAAATATACAGATGCCGGGAATTTCTATGAGTATGATAGCCATATCCCTTGGGTTTGGCGTTCTTTCGGGAGTTTTTTCAGTAGTTTTCATCAGCGTTTACAAGGCTTTTACTTATATAGCACAGCACCTTATGAAGTTAGCAAGCTTCCCCATGCTTATACTCATAGGGGGGCTTCTTGTTGGATTTTTGGGATATCTTGTTCAACCATCGATAGGCCCAGGTTTTTTGTTGTTGAACAACACGATCTATATGAAACTTAGCATTATTTCCGCCATAATTATTTTAGTTTTAAGGCTAATAAGCGTGTCATCTGTTATAAACTTTGGAGCAAGTGGCGGATTGCTTCTTCCAAGTATAGAGATAGGAGCATTGTTTGGATACATAACTGGTTACATTATATATCCAAAATATTTGATCGTTTTTGTCCTTTTAGGGATGGCAACAATGGCAGCCGGCGTTAATAAACTCGTACTGGTGCCGGTTACGTTTATGCTAGAGCTTGTTGGGGGCAGCATAGCGATACCCCTCCTTATAGCTTCTATTGCAAGTTATTTTATAAGCTATAAGTTTACAATTTATGAATACCAGCCAGCTAACAAGCTAGATAAGGGCACATTTGCGCTCGAAAGATTCTATCTTAAAGCTCTTAAAACGGCACCGCAAACACTGGAAACAAATATAAGCGATATTATGAACAAACAAGCCGTTTATATTGATCACACTAAAACCGTTTCGGAAGCATTTGACCTTCTTAGACAAAAAACGATAAAAACACTACCTGTTGTTAACGAAGAAAAGATCTTCTTGGGTTATATTTCCATAGAATACCTTGCATCTCTTCCAGATCGTTATAAATCGCTTCCTTTAGCTGAACTGGAAATAAAGAAAGGTTTAACAGTGAGTGAAAAATCAAAGCTAAAAGACGCTATAGAGCTTATGCTCAACTCTGGCGAGGACCACGTCTTTGTAGTAAACGAAAATTGGGGACTTGTAGGCGTTATTACAGAAGTTGACATAATTAGGTATCTGTTAAAGGTGATCTCATAAAATGAAGACCGAGGAACCTTTTAGAGGTAGATTTTAATGCAGAAGACGCCAAAGAGACCTTCTTGGTTTAATTTTCTCATACCTTATTATGCCGCTCAAGAAATAGTAGTTAACATAGTTCCGCTCTATATACTTTACTTAGGGGGCAACGTTATTGAGGTTGGATATGCTTTAGCTCTTTACAACATAATTCCTATTTTTACTTCGATAGTTAGCGGCAGGCTGGCTGACGTTACAGGCATGAGAAGGAATATGATAACAGCCAGCCTTATCATAACGCTTGTAGCCTTTTTTATAATGTACTTTATCAAAACCATATTGGGTATAATAGTTGCCACAACACTTTTTTCTTTTGGATTTTCTTTTGCAATACCAGTAATAGGCTTGCTGTTAACTGAGACTTTGCCAAAAAATATGTGGGGACAAGGCAACTCATGGTCTTTTATGTTTATGCTAACAGGATACATAATTGGGATGATCCCCACAATACTGGTTTCTATAAAGCTTCCAATATTTTATGGAGTTTATATAATATTTACATATCTGATGCTTGCGTTTTTATTTAACTATTTTTATGTAAAGGATCCTCCAGTAGCTTTTGAAAGGAGAAGCGAGGTCAGGAATTTTAACCTTTTCCTTCACAGGATACTAAAATGGCCTGCTATGACGCTTAGAGCGCCAAGGCTTAGTGACTTTAAGATACTGAAAGGTATGAAAAGCTCTGTTTCTCTTCAGCTTCCAATAATAATTGCAGCAAGCTCTATGTTCTTTTTGGCAACAAACCTTTTCTTCACTTCATATTCGCCTTATCTTGTTTATAATAAAGTGCCTTATTGGATGGTATTAACAGCAAGCACTTACATACTCATAGTAAACTCAGTTGGCATGCTGTCTAAAATAAGACAAAAGGCTCAGCAGGCAAACGTTGCATTTATAGTAGATATGTTGATGATTAGGGTTATAGGTGCGATAAGTGCTTCCATCGTAGCTTCATATATATACGGCATTGGTAGCTTTTATATCACGTTTTTGATATTTACAATGCTTGGGTTAGCTTATACGCCAATTTACGTAGGTTTAAGTTCACTTCTTTATTATAATTTACCCACTATAAATCAGGGAGCAACGCTTGGAGTTTACAGCTCTTTTGTTAATCTTAGCCTATTTTTGGGTTCTTTGTTATCAGGCTACATATCTTATTACGAAGGATACAGCTTTACATTTTTTGTAGCAGCTTTATTTTTTATGTTCTCAGCAATTATACTAGAATGGTTCTATAAGGTTCATGAACGCGAGTTCTGATAATCTTGTGAACTAACCCGCCCTTACGGGCGTGGCTTCCACACCTTACGGAAGGGGACTTTCGCCCACTTAACCTCAATAAAGTAAAATTTATTATACGTTGTTCGGTTTTTATATTTGTTGAAAATAGTGTCTCTGGATCAGATTCCTGCAAAGTTTAAAAAAATTATAAAGGATTCTGATTTATCAGATAAAGACCTTGAAGAAGCTGAAGGCTTGCTTGCGTGGCCCAGACAGATAACTGCAGAAACAGCTTTAAAATTAAAGAACCTGAAGGCACTTCAAACTTTTTCTGCGGGAGTAGACGATTTAAACTTTAGCGTTTTACCAAAGAACATAAAGATCTTTTCAAACGCAGGGGCTTATTCAAAACCAGTAGCAGAGCTTGCATGGGCTCTTGCTCTTTCTCTGGCAAAAAATGTTGGGAAAAAGTACAGGCTAAAATCTTATACGCTTTATAATAAAAAAGCACTGGTACTTGGAGCTGGAGGCATAGGCTCTGAAATAGCTAAGATAGCTAAAAAAGGTTTTAGTTGCAAGGTAACTGGTATATCGAGAAGCTTTAAAAATCCATCTTTTTTTGATACGGTTCTTGGTGTAGAAAGCCTTGAAAATGAGCTCGCTAAAGCTGACATCATATTTTCTTCGCTTCCACTCAATAAACTGACAAAGGGCCTTTTGAATGCAAAAAATCTTTATAAAATTAAGCAATGCGCTATAATAGTTAACGTTGGCAGGGCTGAAGTTTTTGACGAGGAAGACCTTTTTGAATTTCTAAAAGAACGAAAGGATGTTAGGTTCGGTACTGACGTTTTCTGGAGACATAACGGGCAGGAAGATTTCTCTTCAAAGTTCTGGCAATTAGATAACTTTACTGGAACGCCACACACAGCAGGCGCTTGGGAAAATGAAGAAGTTATAAACAAAGCTAAATCGATTGCATGCAAAAACATAATGGACTACTTTAGAAAAGGAAATGCAAAGAACGAAGTAAAGCTGGAAGATTATGTTTGATCGTCATGACTTCCTGACCTCCTCCTGTCCTGAAGGGCGAGGTTTGTTGTTTGTTTTATCAACTTCGCTTTCAAATGTAAAATCTATTAAATTTCAGGGATTTTGTGCCCAATTATAAACTTATATAGAAATTTTTTATTTGACGTTTGATTTTTGTAATAAGTTTGATTGTTTTTTGCTAAAAGGCTCAATAAAAACTATGGCAATACGCATTAGTTCGAAAATTACAATATAAAGTATTTATAAAGGACAAAATAATTTTATCCTTTCAACCGATATGCTTTTAAATTAACTGGACAAGGATAGAACGAGCGAAAATGAGCTTACCGAGTTATGTAGGGATTTGGAAAGGCAGAGATTTCCTAAACACCCAAGACTATACTCAAGAAGAAATAAACATGATTCTCGACGCAGCCGATGACTTAAGAAACAAGTTTAGATCCGGGGTTCCAACACCTTATCTGCCTGGAAGAACGGTATTCCTGATGTTCTATAATGAAAGTTTAAGGACAAGGAACAGCATGGAAGCTGGAATTTTCCAGTTAGGAGGACATGCTCACTTTATCAGAGCTTCAGACGTCTATACTCCAACATTGCCAGAAGACAGGGTTCCATATAAAACAGAAGACATTTCTGACGTTGCAAGAGTTTTGAGCAGATTTGGACAGGCTATCGCAATAAGAATGTATGCAGATGCTGCAAAATGGATAATTGGAAGAGCTAATAAAATAATAAAGCTGTTTGCCCAGTATGCGACCATACCAGTCATAAATATGGAGGACGACATGTACCACCCGCTTCAAGCTCTTGCTGACATGCAAGCAGCAAGAACCGTAAAGCCAAAACTTAAAGGAAAGAAGTTTGTTATGTCATATGCTTATTCTGGCGGTCTAAAACCTTTAGCTGTTCCACAGAGCGTTGTCTTGGCAGCAACTCAGATGGGCATGGACGTGGTTCTGGCGCATCCTAAAGGTTTCGAGCTAGATGACAAAGTTCTGCAGCAAGCAAAAGAGAACGCAGACAGATATGGAGGCAGCTTTAGAGTAGAATATGACATGAAGACAGCTTTTGAAGGCGCTACATTTGTATATCCAAAGGCATGGTCTCCTAAAGGTTTTATGGAGCCGTATGGTCCAAAGACAGATCCAGAGGCAGCAAAACAGTATCAAGCTAAGTTCAAAGACTGGAAAGTTACAGTAGATCTGCTCGAAAAATCTGGAAACCCATATTATATGCACTGCGGCCCTGCAGACAGAGGACAAGAAGTAGAGGATGCAGTGCTTGACTCGTACGAAAACTCACTTTACTTTGATGAAGCAGAGAACAGACTTCATACGGAAAAAGCTATTATGTCAATGATTTTACCATAAAATCATACACATTCAATTTATTTTTTGTTATAACACTGTTATAAAATTATATCAAAGTTTATTAATTGTAGAAGATAAAAGTTTCTTATGAGTTTTGAAATAGATTACAGTAAATACAACTTCTCAGTTCAGGTTGATTATAAATACATTGCACAAAAGGGTTTAAATGAAAAACTTATCAAAGAGATTTCTTCTATAAAGAACGAACCTGCATGGGTTGAGGAAATGAGATTAAAGGCCCTTGAAGAATTTTACCGTCTTCCTATGCCAAAATGGGGCCCTGATCTTTCTGGGCTGGATCTTGGTAATGTTATATATTATGCAAAACCCACTAATTTAAAAGCTAGAAGCTGGGATGATCTCCCACCATCTATAAGGGAGACGTTTGAAAGGCTTGGAGTTCCAGAGGCTGAAAAGAAATTTCTTGCTGGAGTTGGCGCTCAGTTTGAATCTGAAGTAGTATATCACAACATGCAAAATGAACTTGAAAAACAGGGCGTAATATTTACAGATATGGATACTGCCGTAAAAGAATATCCAGATCTCGTTAAAGAATACTTTGGTAAAGTTATACCGATAGGGGATAATAAATTTGCAGCTCTCACATATGCAGTTTGGAGTGGCGGTAGCTTTGTATATGTACCTAAAGGCGTTAAACTAGAAAAACCAATATATGCATATTTTAGGCTAAATGCGCCTGACGTAGGTAACTTTGAAAGAACGCTAATAATAGCCGACGAGGGTTCTGACGTTCATTATATAGAAGGGTGCACAGCCCCAGTTTATTCCCAGAGCACGCTCCATGGCGGAGTAGTAGAAATAGTTGTAAAAAAGGATGCACATGTAAGATATACGACTATACAGAACTGGTCTAAGAACGTTTATAATCTTGTAACCCAAAGATCGCACGTTTACGATAACGGAAGAATGGAATGGGTGGATGGAAACATAGGAAGCAAGGTTACAATGAAATACCCTTCAATCTACCTTTTTGGAAGGGGTTCAAAAGGCTTTATAAACTCTTTAAGTCTAGCCACGAACAATCAGGTTATAGACTCTGGAGGCAAGGTTTATCACCTTAATAAAGAAACCAGTTCGCTTATATCATCAAAAGGTGTTTCGTTAAAAGGAGGCAAAACAATCTATAGAGGAATGGTATGGGTAGGAAAGGGTGCAGAAAAGGCCAAGGCCGCAGTTAGATGTGATTCATTAATGGTTGACGAAAAATCTACCTCCACAACTTATCCTTACGAGTACGTTTATGAAGATGATTCTTCTATAGTTCACGAGGCCACTGCTGGTAAAATAGGTAAACAACAGCTGTTTTACTTGCAGAGCAGAGGTATAAAAGAGCAACAGGCTCAGTCACTCATTGTGTCTGGATATCTTGGTGATTTTGCCAAAGAGATACCACCGGATTTTGCTATAGAGCTATATAAGCTGATAGAGCTAGAGTTAACAGGGGCAGTCGGATGAGCACAACCTTAAAGGATAAATTAAAAGAAGCTTTTGAAAAATTTCCGTATGAAACGCATCAGCTTTTCCTGAGGAATTATATTCCTTTAACTCTAGACCCCTTTTCGCTTAGCTGTTCGGAAGTGTTAGAAAGCTATAACGTAAGCTTTGCAGAAAGCGAAATTAAACTCAATGAAGACATGTTCGACAAAAATGCTTTTCTGAACCTTTATTTTTCCCGGACAGCTAAAAAATTTGTCTTGTCCGGCGATTCAAGGTTTGAAAGAGTTTTTGGATCAGGGGGTGGTTTTTTAAGTAAAATTGTTGAAGTAGAAAAAGATTCGACCCTTTACGATTCCTTATCTTTGCATTCAGCAGATCTGGCTTCAGAGGTAGTCGTTTTTATTATAAAAAAAGGGGTTAAATTTAACCATCTAAAGAAGGTAGAGGGAACAGGAAATTTTCTTTATAACGCTTACTACTTTTTAGAAGATGAAGCCTCCGTAAGTGTTAATTCATTGATTTCAGGAAAAATGTACTCACGGGAGAGGATCTATTCGTTTAATCATGGGTTCATGAGCTCATTTAACGTAAAGTTGGGCTATGATCTTGACGATGCTTCATCAACAGATTCTACAGTAATAATGAAGCTCATGGCATCAAAATCTTTTGCTAATTCGTACCAGAAAAGTGTTGTAAGGAAATACTCAAAAACCATACATAAAGGGTTAGTAATAAATACAGCTAAAGGTGTAGAAGGAAATTCCTACATCGAGCAAAAAGCGCTGCTGCTTAGCAAAGATGCAAGCGTACAGAATATACCAGGTATGGAACTTGAGATAAATGATATTTACGCAAAACACTCGGCAGCAGTATTTCCTGTAGACGAAGATCAGCTTTTTTACCTTATGTCAAGAGGGCTCTCTAGAGAAAATTCTATAAAGCTTTTAGCTAAAAACATGTTGAGCGATATTAGAGAGGCACTAGGGATTACAAATGAACAGTATTGAAAAACACGTAGATGAAATAAGAAAGGATTTCCCTATTTTATCCCTTAAAGATTTTGTATACCTTGACAACGCAGCCACTTCGCAAAAACCTGTACAAGTAATTGAAAAAATGAACTTGATTTATAAAACGCTTAACGCAAACGTTCACAGGGGCATATACAAAATAGCTGAAGATATAACTGAAGAGTACGAACAGTCAAGGAAAGAAATATCAAGCTTTATAAATGCTTCTGAAAACGAAATCGTCTTTACGAGAAATACAACAGATTCAATTAATTTAGTCGCTTACTCACTTCTCCAAAAGCTTAAAAAAGGGGACAAGGTTGTGACTACTTTTCTGGAACACCATAGCAATCTTCTGCCATGGAGAAAGATTTCAGAGATAGCAGGATTGAAACTTGAACTTGTTAAAGTTACGCCTGAAGGTTTGATCGATGAAGAAGATTATGAAAAAAAGGTTCAAGATGCCAAGGTAGTTGCCTTTACTCACGTTTCTAATGTAGCTGGTACTATCGTAGAAGCTAAACAACTCGTTAAAAAAGCCAAAGAAAGCGGAGCCTTAGTTTTGATAGATGGTGCTCAAGCGGCGCCGCACTTAAAAGTAGATGTACGGGAGCTTGGAACTGATTTTTACGCTTTTTCAGGACATAAAATGCTTGGACCTACAGGCATTGGAATATTGTACGGACGAAAGGATCTTTTAGAAGATCTCGAGCCTCCATTTACAGGGGGTGAAATGGTGAAGGAGGTTCACAAGGAAGGTCAGTCTTGGAATGACATTCCGTGGAAGTTTGAACCGGGCACACCAAACTATGTTGGTTCAATAGGTTTGGCCGAAGCGATAAAGTACATTAAAAAAATAGGAATAGATGAAATAGATCATTACGAAAAAAAGCTTGCAGCATATCTTTTAGAAGCGGTTGAGAACATAAAAGGCCTTAGATACGTAGGTCCAAAAAAGAATAGAGCAGCGCTTGTAGCATTTGAAACAAAAGGCATTCATCCTCACGATGCTGCAGCTTTTCTTGATATGAAAGGCATTGCAGTAAGGTCGGGCTGGCACTGCGCACAGCCGTTGCAAGAAGAACTTGGTTTTTTGAACGGAACAACAAGGGCTAGCCTATATTTTTACAACACTTTTTCAGAAATAGATAAGTTAAAGACCGCATTAGAAGAACTCGTGAAAATAACATGAGTTATTTCTTTTATGAAAACATAATGGATCATTATAAGAACCCGCGTAACAAAGGAAAGCTTGACTCGTACGACTCAGAATATGGGGATAGTAACCCGACGTGCGGCGATAATGTAAAAATTTACCTTAAAGTAGAAGGAAACAAGATAGAAAAAATAAGCTTTGAGGGAAGCGGATGTGCCCTTTCGATGGCATCATCATCTATTCTTACTGAAATGGTAAAAGGAGCTACTTTAGACGACGCCTTAAATATAAGCGAAAAAGAGATAATGAATGAGCTAGGGATTAAAGAGCTAGGGCCAAACAGAATAAAATGTGTAGCGCTTCCTGTTAAGGTTTTAAAGATGGCGATATTAAGTTTTAAAGCAAAACAGTTACAAAACGAATGAAAGCCTCGCCTCTTCTAGAGGCGGGGATGCTGAACCATTCTGTTCTTGCTAACGTGTTTTCTCATGGAGAAAGGCTAAAGTATTTATATTCTTTAATTAGCATAACGTAACAGAAAGCATGCGTCGATCAAACACAGTGCACCTCATTGCAGGGAAAGAAACAAAAGCTAAACTAAAGGCTCTCGGAAAGGCATTCGTTAATTGCTGGAACGAAGTTAATAAGTTGAGGCTTGAGCAATATAAAAAGCACGAGCCTGTAGATTTTAATAAAACAGAAAAAAATTGTTTATGAAAAATATAAGGCTGTATTGCACGGGGCAAACTTTCAGCAAGTAACGCGAAAGAACATGGGAGCATGGAAATCTTTTTTCGAGCTAAGCAAAAAGAAGAAAGAAGGAGAATTGCCCAAGTGGATGAAGCCAAAACCACCTCACAAAAAGAGAGACGGTTTGTTTTTGCTGATAAGAAATGACAGGTACAAGATTGAAGGAAACGAAATATTCCTGATGGATTTCAAGCTGAGACTAAAGTTCAATGGCAAGCTTAAGTGGGTCGGCAAACAGGGAACTCTTGAAATATTTTATGATAGCGCGAGAAGAAAGTGGTACGCAAGGATTCCTATGAGTGTAAAAGTAAATAATAAACCAAAAGGCAAAATGAAGGCGGGCATAGACCTAGGCGTTGTAAACCTTGCAACCGTTGCTGTTCAAGACGGCTTGTGGATGCTCTTCAAAGGAGGTTCTTTGCTTTCAGAATTTAAGAAGATAACAAAGAGCATTTCAATAGAAGAAAAGAGGCTTTCAAGGCATGGCTTGAAAACTAGCAGAAAGCTTGAAATGTTGTACAATAAGCGTTCTCTTTTGCTTAAGAACGCTAGAGAAGGACTAGCAAGGGAAATCGTAGAGACACTCTATGATAAAAGCGTAGGAGAAATATACATCGGCTACCCAAAGGGCATAGCTCAGGATAAAGGAAACGAAAGGAATACAAACTTCTGGAGCTATTCTGCAATAATAAAGCGAATCAAGGACGTTGCACAAGAATACAAAATAAAGGTTAAGCTTGTGGATGAAGAAAATACATCTAAGAAGTGTTCCCTGTGTGGGGAAATTCACGAAAACGGAAGGATTAAAAGAGGCTTGTTCAAGTGTCCTCACACAGGGAAGGTAATAAACGCTGATCTGAACGGGGCAATAAACATTCTACATATCCCCGAGTCCGTTAAGGATAGAGGTAAGTGGCTGAAGGCACAGCCCGTGGTCTATCGCTGGACGAACGGAGCGGGGTGGGCAACCACTAGCTATGAAGCGATGAAGATGAAAGCGGTAAACCACGAACCTATGATCAGCCTAAAGGAACCATCGCCTTTTAAGGCGGTGAGGATGTCAGAGTAAAAAATCATTAAGCCTTTTTTATAAGAAACTTATTATTGACATCTATGTCTAATATAATAGCTGATAACAGGGAAGCGGCTTCAACGCTACCTTCTCTTTTAAAGGAATTGGGACTTAATGTTAAATTCGAACAGCTAGCTGTGGGAGATTACGTGCTTTCTGATGAGGTGGCTATAGAGAGGAAAACTATAAACGATTTTATATCATCTCTTTTTGACGGTAGACTTTTCAGACAAATTAGTGACCTTTCAAACATTTATAAACAACCAATACTTTTGGTAGAAGGCGACATAACAATCATTCCCAACTTGGTAAACAACGTTAAAGTTTATTACGGAGCGATTGCTTCGCTTACTATTAATTTTCCTGTTAAGCTAATTTTTGTACCTTCATTAAAAGAGAGCGCTATTTTGATAGAAAGGCTTGTTTACAACCTCCATAAAGAAGGGAGACCTCATAATATCGTTAAAGAAAAAGGACAGAGCCTAAAAGAACAGCAGATAAACATAATTGCTTCCCTTCCTGGGATTGGAGAAAAGCTTGCTGAAAGACTTTTAACGCGTTTTGGAACACCAATAAAAGTGTTGAATGCACCACAAACTTCTTTAGCTGAAGTTATTGGATCAGCAAAAGCTCAAAAAGTTAAATATGTTCTTGAAAGCGAATTTGAAAAATATTCAGAAACCGAAAAAGGGCAATCAACATTAATGTAATTATTTAACCTCCTTTTTATTCGTGTGGAAGATATTCTTTGCATATTGGATTGATATTTATTTTACGTTTTTACTGTTTTATCAAAAAATCATTTCACCACTAGCTCAAGCAAAGATGGATCGATCAACGCTTCCACCTTTGGTAATCTTGCATAATAAGCCTTTACAGGGCAAATAAACTTTTCGTTTATGTGCCTACCAGCGTTTGCTTGGGCGTTACGTGCAAATAAAATAAATAAATTTTAAAGTTAAATCAAACTCTTCTTTGTTATAAACAGTTTTTAAAAGAAGGATTAGGTTCGTTTAATTTTTATCCGAAAGCGTTTTTATCTTAGATTTTCTAATTCAAAAAGGGATGACGCGGAATCATACCTTGAAAAAAGGATTGGACTGAGGCATAATCTATACAATTTTGATAGGTAGCCATATTGCGCCATAAATTCAAAAAAGGATATCTCCTTAATTCTGCAATAATATACCGCATCAAGGATGTAGCAGAGGAATATGGTATAAAGGTCATGCCTATGAATGAAGCAAATAGCTCTAAGACGTGTTCTCTGTGTGGAGAAATTCACGAAAATGGGAGGATTAAGAGGGGTTTATTTGAGTGTCCTCACACTGAGAAGGTAATAACGCAGATTTGAATGGAGCCATAAAAATGAAGAAACATATACCCAAATCTGATGAGGATAGGGGTAAGTGGCTGAAGGCACAGCCCGTGGTCTATCGCTGGACGAACGGAGCGGGGTGGGTAACCACTAGCTATGAAACAATGAAAGCGGTAAACCACGAACCTATGATCAGCCTAAAGGAACCAGGTTAAAGTTGTGGCGCCTGTGAAGCTTTCACTGTGTTTTCTGAAGTTCTCTCATCAGTTGTTCAATTGAGTTCATTGGCAGGCTGCATCTGCCATTAGAGCAAAGGTAAACGTTCAGCTGTTCACCCCTTTGTTCATAACCTGTCAACCACTTTTTCATCAATCCATATCTATGATAGACCCTCATGTCTGGCATGTAAGAATTCAGATGCTTTATAGCGTTTAGGGCTTCTGGAACACTTTCTGTTGCCAGGATGACTTCCCTCAACCCTGACCTTTGCATGTCAATCGCCATTGATCCTAGGGTGCTTGCGAGAGGGCTTTCAGCAATCGCTGAGCACATTGTTTTCAAAAGCCTTTCAACAGCTTCATTGTATTTTTTGAGGCCAGTGACTGTGCTCAACTCAAGCATGTTCTGCAGCATTACTGAGTTGCCGCTGGGGGTAACTGAATCATTGAGCACCGCCATCCTTGCTGGAGATCCAGCTTCTGGGGCGGAATAGTAAAATGGTCCTGGCGAGGAAAACTTCTCTATTGCTTGATCGCATATTTCACGAGCTTTATCAAAGTATCTATCATTGAGAGTTGACCTGTATAGCTCCAGCATTCCCCATGCAATGTTGGCATAATCGTCAAGGAAACCTTCAACAACTGGTTCCGAGTTAACTATTGAATGTGGCACAGCGTCACCTTTAGTTAAATGGTCTGCTGTTTTAACAGCCAGGTCAAGGTATTCATCGTTGCCGGTTGCTCTGTGCGCTCTAGCCAGTGCGACTATCATCAACCCATTCCAATCAACCAGCACCTTCCTATCAACAGCCGGCTTATTCCTTTCTGACCTTATCCTTGCAAGGCTGTCAATGCATTGTTTAGGCCACCTTTCCTGTGTTCCTAAAAGTCCATTTACTATTATGTATGTGTTTCTGGAAACCTTGTAGGTCATATATTTTATGAAGTCACTTAGCATGTCATTTGGTACAGCCCTCATGAGCTCATCCAGGCTCCAGAGATAATATTTGCCCTCAATTCCGTCACTGTCAGAATCCTGAGATGAGTAAAACCCCCCTGATTCAGATTTCAGCTCTTCGATAGCATATTTGAGTGAGCCCTCTAGGGCCTCTTTAAAAATTTCGATACCAGTAAGCATGTAAGCATCACAATAAGCCATTGCCATCAGCGCCTGGTCATAAAGCATCTTTTCAAAGTGCGGAATCATCCATGCTGAATCTGTGGAATACCTGTGAAATCCATGACCAACCTGGTCATAAATTCCTCCAGCCCTTACCTTGAACAGTGTCTTCCTGCACATATCTATGGGTTCACCTTTACCTGTCCTCCAGCCATAGTACAGCAGGAAAAGAATCCACAGCGGCATCGGAAATTTTGGTGAACTTCCAAAACCGCCGTTTACGCCGTCATAAATGTTCCTCATAGATTCATAGGTTTCCTCAAGCCCAATATCACAGCCCTTGACAGGCGTTTGATTTATTTCAATGGGGCTCTCCATGAGAAGTTTGTTCCTTTCATTTATCCATAGTCTGCTAACTGCGCTTATGAGTTCCATTATTCCTATTTGGTTACCAGTTGAATTTTTTGGCATATAAGTAAATACAAAGAAAGGTTTCAGGTCTGGCGTTGCAATAACGTTAAGTGGCCAGCCCACATTGTCACTCATCTGCTGTGCAATGTTAATAAAGTAAGTGTCAACGTCAGGCCTCTCTTCCCTGTCCACAAGCACATTGATAAATGCCCTGTTCATGGCATCTGCCACTTCCTTGTCCATAAACACGTCTTCATTCATCCTGTGGCACCAGTGACAGGAAAAGTAGCCAATCGATATAAAGAGTGGCCTATCGAGTGCTCTTGCTGCCTCAATTGCCTTAGTTCCCCACGGATACCAATCAACGGGGTTTGAAGCATGCAACCTTAAATATGGGCTACTTTCATTTTCAATCCTGCTCATTTATAATTAATTTTTTAATTTACTATAAATAAAAGCATTGATTTAGTTTTTCTGCTATCACAAGTATGCCCTTATGTTTTCATATGCACTCTTTATGATAGGGTAATTTATCTGGTGGGAAATCCCCACAGTGCAAACCAAATAGCAACCTGTACAATCATTTATCTTTTTAATGGATGCTGGGGTTGCATTTCTGACCAGCTCCATGTAGCTACTTTCTAGAAGGTTTCCTAACTTAATGTCGTGCCTTGGTGCGCAGGGCATAAGGTTTCCCATGGGGTCAACAGCAAAGTAGAGACCCAGGGCCTCGCAGATCTTACTGAACTTCCTTTCATAATAATCCTTCATTCTCTTGATGTAGGTTTCCGGCAGAAGGATTTTCCCAGTAGATCTGATCCTTTGCAGGACTCCAAATTTTCTAGGTCAAGAGCACCGTGTGGCCTTATTAAGTTGTACCAATTCATGAATTTATCAACGGAATTGTAGAACTTTACCTTCTTCTCAAATATGTCAAAGAACTTCTCAACCTTTCCGTTTGTCTGAGGGTGGTCTACCCTGCCAACTATCAAAGTTATCTTCTCCTTTATCAAGAACTTTTCAAATTCTGTTAGTCCTTTCTCCCTTTCATCTGCTTCAACAGCATAGAAAGTTGTTCCGTGATCTGATAAAATCTCCTCGGGCTTGCCGTACTTTTCTATTGCTTTCCTTAACACATCAACTGAGTACTTAGATGTTGAATTTGGATAAACATCATATCCAACTATAAACCTAGAAGGATATTCATACACTATTAACCATAAACCCTTGGATCCTATATTTCGTACCAATCAACGTGCCATAATGAGCATTCTCTCTCATACCTTATCCACTTCTTTCTGTGCCACTTTTTAGGCTCACTCATTGCAAAGCCAGCCTCCTTGAGTACTTGATTGATCCTGTTGTTGTCAACGT
>JAWDMM010000010.1:0-26599 GCA_046536595.1 Nitrososphaeria archaeon
ATGCGAAGTTTCTTTTGAAATAAAATCCAGCAGTTCTTTTTTTAACCTGCTTTCAAACGAAGTATTTTTCTTAGATTTAAAAAATCCATATATTTCTTTATCAATAGCAATTACCTTTAAATCCTTAGGTTTATCTTCATCGTTTGAAAGTTTATTTGACATTTATTGTTAAAAATAAATTATAAAATATTATAAACATATCCCAAAAACAAAAGCTACAGGAAAAATTATTAAACTATCTCGTACAATCAACTGCTGTTGAAAGAATTAAACGCATACTTTTTTGGGATATTTCCAAGATCAGAAAAGCTGATAGATATAACCCGTAAAAAGCAAAATTACCATGAAGATCTAATGCAAGAATCTCTAAAAATGATTGAGTACCAGAAATCCAAGAACTTCAAAATTATAAGCGATCCGCAGATCGCATGGGAAGACATGTTCAGACCCTTAGCTTTATCTGCAGAAGGCATAACCATTAATGGTTTGAACAGATATTTTGAGACGAACACGTTTTATAAGGTGCCAGTTGTTCGCTCAAAACCTTCAGTTAAAGAAGGCGTACTAAAGAATTATCTCACAACGGGGGCATCGCTCATATCTTTTCCAGATCCGTTTACTTTTTCATGCCTGAGTAAGGATGAGTTTTATGGAGATAAAGAAAAGTTCATAGAAGGTATAGGCAACCTTATGGCTACATTTGCTTCACAAATCAGTAAAGAAGGATACCGGTATCTAATCCTGAAAGGACCATCTTACGGCAACTGTGAATTCAGAAATTATGAAAAAAGCATAAAAAGCGCACTTTCTATCATTAAAGATTCATTTAAAGGAAAAGTTATTATTCACGTTTACTTTTATAGAAATTTAAGCGCGTTGAACTTTTTAGCATCTTCTCCAGTTGATGGTATAGGTGTTGACATGTATTCATATAAAACAGACGATATCGAAGGTTTAGTAAATAGTGGTAAAGAACTTGCTTTAGGAATTATAAATGGATTTAACACCAAAATGGAAAATGAAGATCATATAATCAACGTCATAAGAAGCTTAAACTTTAACGGACCATTGTACATAACAAATAATGTGGACTTCGAATTTTTACCCCAGAAATTTGCTTTGAAGAAGGTAGATTTGATTTCTAAAATAGCCGGTGAGATTTCATGAGCCTGTTTAAAACTCAGGAAATAGGAAGTTTAAAAAAGCCAAGCTGGCTGCTTGAATACTTAAAAAACAGCACATCAGAAGAGGATAAAAAGGCAGCCCTTGACGATGCATCGTTTATAAATTTAAAGATGCTAGAGCACATAGGTTTGGACTTTGTCTATGACGGGGAAGCAAGAAGGATTGAAATGTACGAGCTTCCTGCAAAGTTTATACGCGGATTTGAGTTTGTTGGAAGGGTTAGGTCATGGGATAATAAATATTATAAAAAAGCTAGGGTTGTCGACAGAATATCATTTGAAAAAAACTATCACCTGGAAGAATTCATTTTTGTAAAAGAATACGCCATAAAGACCCCCAAAATTCCAGTTACGGGCGCTTATACCCTAATGGATTGGTCTTATGACGAGTACTATAACTCAAGAGAAGATCTGGCTATGGATTTAGCAAAACAGATAATAAACAGAATATTGAAAGAACTTGAAAATGCAGGGATGAAAGTTGTGCAAATAGATGAGCCAGCAGCTACAACCCATCCAGCTGAAATGGAAACGTTCGTAAAAATATTTAACGAACAAGTTAAAGGCCTGAATTCTAAGATACATACCCATATATGTTATAGTGGAGACGAGTATTCAAGCCTCATGCCCGTAATTCCAGATTTAAAGGCAAAACATTTTGCGCTGGAATTTGCAAACAGGGATTCCATGAACCTTGGAGTTGATGATGCAGCAAGGCCAGGCTACAGGGCTCTGAAGGCATTCAAAGAATATGCCAGCGATAGAGAAATAGGCCTTGGAGTATTGGATGTTCACTCCGATTATATAGAACCGCCAGAACTGATTAGGGATAGAATATTATACGCAGTTAAAATATTAGGCGACCCGTCCAGAATTTACGTTAATCCTGATTGCGGGCTCAGAACAAGAAAAAGAGAAATAGCCTTTGCAAAGTTAAAAAACATGATTAAAGGAGTAAGGCTTGCAGAAGCAGCTATAAGGTAAACTGCCAGCCCTTGCGAACGAGGTCTCTGGTGTTGAAAGATGAAAGTTACTTTCATACTTGCAGAAGCCGCGCTTGAACCTATACCATCGTCGCTCAGGAAAGACGCCCGAATAATAAATTCTTGTAAAAAATTAGGAAAAAAGCCCGATAGATGTCTACTTGATAAATCGCTTCATTATTGGGCTATGGATAGATTAAGAGACAAAGAAAAAAGAGGAAGGCCTGATATAACATATCACGTTATGCTAGATGTAACCTCATCTCCTCTTTATAAAAGCGGGTCGCTTGATTTTTTTGTCCACACTTATAATGATTATGTAATTAAGGTTGGAAATAACGTTAGACCACCGCATGCTTATGTAAGGTTTGAAGGCTTGATTTTGGATTTGTTTGAGAAAAAAATTATAAAAGACGTTAACGGAAATGTATTGCTAGAATTAAAACGCGGGAAAGTTAAGGATATTTTAAGCGAAATAGGAATAAGTTCAGCTGTAGGGTTTGAAGTAGATGGAGAACTTGTTACCTATGAACATGCAGCTAAACAGATAATTTCTGGGCAAAGAGCTTTTATAGTTGGAGGGTTTCCCACAGGTGATTTTTCGATAGAAACGTCTTCGCTTTTTGATAAAAGGTTTTCGTTAGCCCGTGAGATGCTTGAGGCTGATACTGTAACCTGTAGATTAATTTATGAGATAGAAAAAGTTCTTTTGACTTAGATAACAATTCTTTATCTTTCAAGTTTTCGGTAAAGTTTTTAAATAGTACAATTTATAATACCTTAGTTAGGTGATGTAACATGTCTACTGTTCAAACTCCTTATGGTCCAATCTTAGTTCTGAAAGAAGGAACCACAGAGACAAAAGGTTATGATGCTATAAGAAACAACATAGAAGCCGCTTTGGTAATTACGGAGATCATAAAATCATCGCTCGGTCCAAGAGGAATGGATAAAATGCTAGTAGATACGCTTGGAGATGTAACTATAACTAACGATGGGGCAACAATGCTTAAACAGCTTGATGTGCAGCATCCAGCAGCAAAGATACTTGTAGAGATAGCAAAAGCAACCGATTCTGAAGTTGGGGATGGAACAACTTCTGCTGTCGTTTTTGCTGGCAAACTGTTAGAAGAAGCTAGGAAGCTTCTCGACAAAAACGTTCATCCAACAAACATAGTTGAGGGTTACCAGTTTGCTTCTAAAAAAGCCTTAGAAAGGCTTTATCAAATAGCCATAAAAATATCTCCAGAAGACAAAGAATGGCTTATGAAGCTTGCAAAAACTAGCATGAGATCAAAGATAATAGCAGAAGAGTCAGACTATCTTGCAAACTTAGTCATAGAAGCTGTATTCCAAGTTGCAGAAAAGAGAGATGGCAAAACATACAAGGTCGATGTGGACAACATTTCTGTTTTAAAGAAACAGGGAGGATCGATGGCTGATTCTTCTCTTGTAAAAGGCATTATTGTTGACAAAGAAGTAGTTCACAGCGGTATGCCAAAGACAGTAAAGAACGCAAAGATTGCTCTCCTTAATGCTCCTCTTGAGATAGAGAAGACAGAGTACAGCGCTGAAATAAGAATAAGCGACCCATCAAAGATGAAAGCTTTCTTGGATCAGGAAGCTGTAATGCTCAAGCAGATGGTTGATAAAATAAAGGAAGTAGGCGCTAACGTAGTTTTTTGCCAGAAAGGTATAGATGATCTTGCTCAGCATTACTTGGCTAAAGCAGGAATACTTGCTGTAAGAAGGGTTAAAGAAAGCGACATGGGAAGGCTTGCAAAAGCTACAGGCGGAAGAATAGTTACGAACATAGAAGACCTCACCTCTGCAGACTTAGGGTATGCAGAGCTTGTTGAAGAAAGAAAAGTTGAGGAAGACAAGTGGGTTTTTGTAGAAGGATGCAAGAACCCGAAGGCAGTAAGCATTTTGATAAGGGGCGGAAGCCAGAGAGTTGTAGATGAAGCTGAAAGGTCTATTCATGATGCTATAATGGTAACAAAAGATGTGCTTGAAAATCCCTTAGTGGTTGCAGGGGGTGGAGCACCTGAAGAAGAAATGGCTCAATACATCAGGGAAGAAGCAAAGAAGATGCCAGGCAGAGAGCAGCTAGCGGCGCTTGCTTATGCTGACGCTCTAGAGAACGCCATTCCATTAACTTTGGCTGAAAATGCAGGAATGGATCCGCTCGACGTACAAGTTGAGCTAAGAGCAGCTCATTCAAAAGGAAATATATGGTACGGTGTTGATGCTTACAGCAACAAGGTTGAGGATATGTACAAGTTAGGTGTCTTTGAACCAGCCATAGTGAAAGAGCAAGTCGTAAAAGCTGCAACAGAAGCCGCTACAATGATACTTAGAATCGATGACGTAATAGCAGCAAAGTTATCCAAGCCTCCAGCAGGAGCAGGAGGAGCGGGCGGTAAGCCACCAAGTGGAGAAGGAGAAGGGGAAGGCTCTACTCCAAACTTACCAGAATAAGCAAAAATCCTTAAATCTACTGTTCTTTTAATTTTTCTTTTGAATAATTTATCAGAAAAGATATTTCTTCAAAAGTTTTTGACGCATCTTCATCTTTTACAACTATTAGCGTATCTGTATAAGTGCTAGAAGTATCTTCTATGTTTATTCCGGCTGAGCTGATAAACCTATAAATAAGCTCTATACAGCCTGGTGTGTTAAGTATTTCTGCAGGGCTATGAATAACTATGAGCGTAAGCCCATCTTTTATTTCAAGAAGTTGCAACCTGTATTTAGAAAAGTGCTTTAACGCTTCTGTTTTTGATAGCCCATACGTGACTAAAGTAAGGGCATTCGCAGTTTTAGATAAATGTATGATCTTATCAGATATTTTCATACTACTTTCTATTATCTCCTCAGCTTTATCATTCTTAAATACCATCTTTAGCGCGTCTGTTATTATAGTAACATTACTCTTAGAAAGAACCTTAAAAGAATCAAGCTCCTCATACTTTTTGAATGCCCTGTACCTTTTAAGTGCAGATACCACAGCTTCGTCAGTAGCTCTGATACCTTGTTTTTCAAGACGTTTTTTGATTATACGTGCAAGCGCGCTCAGGTTAGCGTAGCCAAGCACAAGAGATTGTTCATATGAAATATTAGAAGATACTATAGAATGGACCAATTTTGTTATTGATTGACTATTTTTGGTCATACTATTACCCATTACTATAAATAATGACCAAAAAGTATAAAAGCTTTGCCAATTTGGTTTTCTGTATGGGAAAAACAGTATTAGCATATTCAGGAGGACTTGACACTACTACATGTATAGCTTGGATAAAAGAAAAATATGGGAACGAAGTTATAACTGTAACAGTAGATGTTGGACAGCAGGAAGATTTTAAAGAGATCGAAGAAAGAGCTTACAAAGCTGGAGCTATAAAACACTACTTTGTGGATGCTAAAGATGAGTTCGCTAACGAATATATTTCAGTAGCAATAAAGGCCAACGCAATGTATGAAAAGAAATATCCGTTGAGCACATCCTTAGCAAGACCATTGATAGCAAAAAAGGCAGCAGAAATTGCAAAGATGGAAAACGCTGACTCTGTGGCTCATGGAAGTACAGGGAAAGGAAACGATCAGGTCAGGTTCGACGTTACTTTAAGAGCGCTTTATCCAGGCGTTAAAATAATAGCGCCTGTAAGGGAATGGAACATGAGCAGAGACGAAGAACTAAAATACCTTTTAAGCAAGGGCATACCTTATAAAGCATCTAGGAGTGAATTCAGCGTCGATGAAAACCTTTGGGGCAGATCTATTGAAAGTGGAAGACTTGAGGATCCGTATTTTGAACCGCCAGAAGAAGCCTTTGCTTGGACTGTTTCTCCTGAAAAAGCGCCTGATAAACCAGAATACTTAGAAATAGGGTTCAAAAAAGGCGTTCCAGAGTCCCTCAATGGAGAAAAAATGAAGCTTTCTGATATGATTAAACTCCTTAATAAAACAGCCGGTAGGCATGGTGTCGGAAGAATAGATCATGTAGAAGACAGAGTGGTAGGCATTAAATCCCGTGAGGTTTATGAAACACCAGCAGCTCTCGTGCTTATAGAAGCGCATCAAGAAATAGAAAAATTAACTCTACCCAAAACAGTGCTTAGGTTTAAGCCATTTATAGAAGAACAGTGGTCATACATGATATATGATGGTTTATGGGCTGATCCTTTAAGGAATGCTCTTGAATCTTTTATAAACGAAACTCAAAAAAACGTTGAAGGTGAAATAAGATTAAAACTGTTTAAAGGCGGCGTCAGCGTTGTAGGCAGGAAGTCAGAAAAATCTCTGTACAAACATGAACTATCAACATATTCATCAGCATCAACTTTTGATCAGAAACAGGCTTTAGGCTTTATAAATCTCTTTGCTTTGCAAACTCTGGTTTATAGAGAGGTTAATCAGGATGACAGATATACTTAGAGGAAAACGGCTCGAACCGATGGACGATCTAGCCCTTAAAATAACTTCATCTGTAGATGCTGATAAAAGGATCCAAAAAGCTGTAGTATACGTAAACATGGCGCACGTTCTGGCGCTATATAATGCCAGAGCAATAGCAAAAGAAGACATGACAAAAATAATGAAAGCGTTGAGCGAAGAGCTCGGGGGCTTTCCAATAGATTATAAATACGAAGACGTTCATATGAGTTTAGAGCAAGATTTAAGTTCCAAAATAGGTGATGTAGCTGGTCATATAGGGCTTGCAAAGAGTAGAAATGATCAGGTGGCAACAGCGATAAGGCTCGAGCTTAAAGAAGAACTTTTATCAATAATGGAATCTTTAGAGTCTTTAATAGAGAGTATCTTAAACACAGCTTCTGAAAACACAAAAACTTTCTTTGTAACTTTTACGCACTTACAACCTGCTCAGGCAAGTACTGGTGCTCACTGGCTACTTTCTTATGCTTGGGCTTTTCTTAGAGATTTAGAGCGCTTAAAACTTGCTTATTTAATGACTGATATGAGCCCTATGGGTGCCGGAGCAAACGCGGGTTCTATTGTTCCAATAGATAGGTACGAAGAAGCTGACATGCTTGGTTTTTCTGGTTTGATAGAAAACACTATAGATGCCGTGTCAACAAGAGATTTTATATTTGATGCGCTCTATGGAATAGCCAGCATTTCCTTAAACCTATCTAAACTATGCGCTGACATAATAGCTTTTATGTCTATGGGAATTTTGGACCTTGAGGATAGATTTGTTTCTACAAGCAGCATAATGCCACAGAAAAGAAATCCGGCTGTTGCAGAAATAGTAAGAGCCAAAAGTGCCGTTTTGGTTTCAAACCTAGTTGGAGCTATGGGAATAGTGAGGGGGCTTAATTCTTCTTATAACCTTGACCTTCAAGAGATAACGCCAAGGCTATGGTCTTCTATCGATGAAATTTTGGCGATAATAAAGGTGATGACAGAAATGGTAATGGGGATCAGATTTAACGAAGAAAAAGCCAAAGAGCTTGCAATAAAAGGTTTTGTAACAGCAAGCGATCTGGCTGAGTTTATATCATTAAAGTTCGGTGTACCATTTAGAGAGGCACACCATATAGTGGGTGAAGCAGTTAAAAAATCAGAAGAAGGCGCACAGCTAATTCCCACATTGATCGATTTACTTCAACAAAGGGGTCTGAAAGCAGATACTTCAGAGTTAGCTCAAGTAATTGATCCTGTAGCTTCAGTTGATAAAAAAGTAACTGCAGGGGGTCCTCATCCAAAAGAAAGCTTTAGACAGATAAACTTGATAAATTTAAAGGTAAAAGAATTCGAAGATTTTATAAGCTTGTCCAAGAGAAAGATTGAAAAAACTTATCAGATGATGATTAATAAGGGGTGGTATTAAAATGCCTCTTAAAGCAAAATGTAAAGAATGTGGCGCGGATATAGAAATACCAGACGACGCTTTGCCAGGCGAAATAGTTAGCTGCCCTGACTGTGGTCTTGAATACGAGATAGTTTCAATACAGGCTGGAAAAGTGGAACTTAAGCTAGCTGAAGATATAGGGGAAGACTGGGGAGAATAAGAAACAAATGCCTGATGTTACAATAATATTCGACAGGCTTAGATGGGAAGAAAAAGAGCTTTTCGAGAAAGGCAAAGAACTAGGGCTAGATATAAACATGATCGATGTAAAAAGCGAGCCTAGAGAGCTTACAAACTTTAACAAGGATCCTCAGATAGCAGAGATAGTCTTGCAAAGAACCATAAGTCACTACCGGGGTTTATATTATTCAGCTATACTTGAAAATTACGGGCACACAGTGATAAATTCGTTCATAACCTCTTTGTTGTGCGGTAATAAGCTGCTTACTACGCTTCTCCTTGCAAAAAACGGTATACCAACGCCAAAAACCTACGCGGCGTTTTCGATGGAATCCGCATTAAAAGTTATTGACAAACTAGGCTACCCTGCTGTTATTAAACCTATAGTGGGTAGTTGGGGGAGAATGATAGCAAAAATAAACGATAAAGAACAGGCTGAGTCGATTTTAGAAACAAGAGAGATGCTCACAGATCCTCAGCAACAAATTTATTATATACAGGAATACGTAAAAAGGCCCCCAAGAGACATAAGGGGGATAGTGGTGAACGGGAAAGTGGTGACCGCAATATACAGATATCAGCCTGAAGATGACTGGAGAACTAACATAGCAAGAGGAGGAAAAGCAGAACAGATAAAGATAGATGGAGAACTAGAAGAACTTATGATAAAGGCTTCAAACGTAGTTAATGCAAAAATAGTCGGAGTTGACGCAATGGAAACCGATAACGGCTATGTTATTCATGAATTAAACAACAACTTAGAATTTCATGGGGCTTTTCAAGCCACAGGTATGGATATAGCCAAAGAAATAATGGCTTTTGTAAAAGAGCTGGTGAAGAACTGAATGGTTAAAGTTTCAATAGTTGGGGCCTCGGGTTACGTTGGGGGGGAACTTATAAGAATTCTTGTAAGACATCCAAGCGTCGAACTAGTATCGCTTTCTTCAAGACAGTACGCAGGCGAGTATGTTCACAAAGCCCATCCAAACCTAAAAGGTATATTAAGCACGAGGTTTACTGGTGAAGACCCAGTTACTGTAGCTTCAAAAGCTGATCTTGTTTTTCTTGCATTACCACATAAAGCTTCTGTAAAGGTTGTTCCTGAAATCATGAAATTGGGGGTAAAAATAGTTGACATGAGCGCAGATTTTAGGTTAAAAGATCCAGAGCAGTATAAAATATGGTATAACTATGAACATCCATACCCTGACCTTCTTCAAAAATTTGTATACGGTTTACCTGAGTTGCACCGGGACGAATTAAAAGGAGCAAATTATGTCTCAGCACCAGGCTGTATGGCAACTGCTTCGATAATAAGTCTAGCTCCTCTGTATAAATATATCAGCGATTTTCCATTAATCGTCGACGCTAAAATAGGATCTTCAGGAGCAGGGGGGAAACCTTCACTTTCTACGCATTATTCTGAAAGATATGGCGTTATAAGGCCCTATAAACCAGCTGGGCACAGACATGCTGCAGAAATAGAACAAGAAATAAGCAGGTTGGCCGGCAAAACGGTAAAAGTTGGGATGAGCGCACATGCGGTAAACATCGTAAGGGGCATACTTACGACATCACATATCTTAACAAATGAACAAATAACCGTTCAGGAACTTTGGAAAGCTTACAGAGAATTTTATAAAAGCGAACCTTTTGTAAGGTTTATGATGGATAAGACGGGGGTCTACAGGTATCCAGACCCCAAAGTAGTAATAGGATCTAACTTTGCAGATGTTGGTTTTGATGTAGATCCACATTCAGGCAGAATAGTTGCGCTCGGTGCTATAGATAATTTGATAAAAGGTGCTGCAGGCAGCGCAGTACAGTCGATGAACCTTATGCTAGGTTTTGATGAAAAACTAGGTCTGGATGTTCCTGCAATACATCCGGTGTAATTTTAAATGTCTGAGATAGTTGTTATAAAAATTGGAGGGAGCCTGATTTCAGAAGGAGCATACGTAAAAGTTCTGGATGACTTAAAGGGTTCAGGATTAAAAAATTTTATAATAGTACACGGCGGAGGAAACGAGGTCAGCAAGATGCAGAAAGCAATGGGGAAAGAACCGGTTTTTGTAACTTCGCCAGAAGGAATAAAGAGCAGATATACGGATCTTGAGACGCTAGAAATATTTAACATGACAATGAGGAATATAGGAACTAAAATAACATCGTATTTAAATTCTTTGGGTTTTAGGGCTATAAATATTTCAGGGGTAGACGCTTCTTTTATCAAGGCAGAAAGAAAAAAGAAACTGATCGTTATTGATGAAAAGGGCAGGAAAAGGGTTATAGAAGGGGGGTATACAGGAAGGATAAAGGAAGTAGATTCTTCTTTTTTGACAAATCTGATAAACCTCGGATTAATACCGGTAGTTTCGCCAATAGCGTCAGGTTATGAAGGAGAAATCCTTAATGTAGACGGTGACAGGGGAGCATCGGCAATCGCTGGCTCTGTTAGAGCTTCTAAATTAATCATATTTACAAATGTTGATGGCGTTATAATGAACGGAAAAGTTTTAGACAAGCTAAAGCTTGAAGAAGCAAAAGAAACGCTAAAAAAGGTTGGGCCAGGTATGGATAAAAAGCTTTTGGCATGTATAGAGGCAGTAGAAAAAGGCGTGGAAATGGGTTTAATTACTTCAGGGAAAACAGAAAAGCCAATAGAAATGGCATTAAATGGCATTGGAACAAAGGTGATTAAAGAATGAGCAGTATCGAAGATATGAGAATGTTAAACACATTTCAAAGGTATGGAATAAAGGTAGTAAAGGGAGAAGGCGTTTATGTTTGGGACGATAAAGGTAAAAAATACCTTGACTTTATGCAAGGATTTGGCGTGGGTATACTAGGACATAAAAATCAAGCAGTAATTCAGGCAATATACGATCAGTTAAACAGCCTAGATATATGTCATGGGTCTCTTTACAATGATGCTAGAGAAAGATTCTTAGAAGAATTTTTTAAAATAGCTCCAAAATCTTTAAGCAAAGCGTTTTTGAGTAACAGTGGAGCCGAATCTGTTGAACTAGCATTAAAGCTTGCAAGAAAATATACAGGTAAGAAAGGGTTTATATCTTTCACAGGCGCTTATCACGGGAAAACTTTTGGTGCTTTATCTGTAACTTATTCTGAAAAATATAAAGAAGGATTCGGGCCTTTGCTCGAGCCCGTGAGATTTTTAAAGTACGGTGATGTTGAAGCTATAAATTCAGCCGATTTTAACGACATAGCCGGTGTTATAGTCGAACCCATTCAAGGCGAATCTGGAATTGTTATTCCCCCAGATGACTTTTTACCGGCACTTAGAGAGGTTACTGAAAAAAAGGGGGTTCCGCTCATTGTGGATGAAATTCAATCTGGAATGGGTAGAACTGGTAAATGGTGGGCACATCAGCACTGGAACATAGAACCCGACATAATGACAGCCGGTAAAGGCATAGGCGGTGGCATACCGATGGGCGTAACCGCCGTAAAAGAAGAAATAGCTTCTGTTATAAAAGTAGGAGAACACAGCAGCACAATGGGTGGCAATCCTATAGCGTCGGCCGCAGGTGCAGCTACGATAAAAGAAGTAGGGAAGCTTATAGACGATATATCATCAAAGGGTGAAATGTTTGTTAAAGGCTTAAAAAACATACAGAGCAAAGCAGTTAAAGATGTAAGAGGGAAAGGGCTTATGATAGCATTAGATCTAAGATTTAGGTTTAAAGACGTTCTTTTTGCTCAGTTAAAGAACGGGCTGATTTCGCTTTATTCAGGTCTTACGGTTCTAAGGTACCTTCCGCCATACATATTGAGTTACAGAGATATAGACGATGCGATAGCAATAATCGAAAAAAGTCTTATGGAAATCGATAGTAATAGGTTTGTTTAGAAACTTTTTTAAGCTTAATATGTCGAGATAATGATATGGATGAAATAGACCTAAAGTTGTTAGAACTTCTTAAAGAGGACGGAAGAGCTTCGTACATAGATTTGGGGAAACAGCTGAACCTTTCGGAAGCAGCTGTTAGGAGAAGAGTGAAAAAGCTAGTTGACGATGGAGTGATAAAAAAGTTTACAATAGAAATAAAAGAAAGAGAAAGAGCAATGGCTCTTACTTTGCTTTCAACCTCACCTAACATTCCAACTTATGAAGTTGCTTCCAACATATCGAAAATAAAAGGTGTAGAGAAAGTTTACGAAATTACAGGCCAGTACGATATAGCGGTCTTGATTTCCGCTCCGAGTATAGCAGAAGTGAACAAAGTTATTGACGAAATTAGGAAAGCTAACGGCGTAATTAATACTAATACCGTCATAATTCTTAGAGAGCTTTAATATTTTTTTACGAAAAGCGTTATAAATTAAATTGTTATAACCCATGTATGCAGGAAGAACAGCAGGATTTAGAAGAAAGTTTAGGTTTTGCGCAGATATACAACGGCGGTTTTTTTAATAAAAAGGTAAAGATACTTGACTCTACGCTAAGAGAAGGTGAACAGGCACCTGGCATTGCTTTTACCAAAAGACAGAGGCTTCAAATAGGATGGATGCTGGATTATTTAGGAGTAAACTCTATCGAAATTTCTCCTATAGTATCAGAATCTCATTTTGAATCATGTAAAGAATTAATAAAAGCAAAGCTGAGTTCAACTATAGTAGCTCATGGACGAGCAATAAAAGAAGACGTAGATACCGCGTTGAGGTGCGACGCTTACTTTTATGCTATGTACCATTCAGTATCTGATATACACCTAAAATATAAACTAAAAGTTACTCGGGAAGAAGCTCTTAACAGAACGCTTTCAGTTCTTGATTACGCAAAATCACACGGTTTGCAGGTAAGGGTTACGCTTGAAGATGCTAGCAGGGCAGATCCAATATACCTAAGGGAATTTGCTAAAGCGCTTTATGAGGCAAACGTTGACAGGATAAGCGTTCCAGATACAGTTGGCGCTATGAGACCTAGCGGTATGTACAGACTTGTTAAAAATGTAAAAGAAGCAGCACCTGTTCCTATAGATGTTCACTGCCACAACGATTTGGGGCTCTCCCTTGCAAACGCTCTGGCTGGTTATGAAGCAGGAGCAGATCAGGTACACACAACCATAGGTGGGATAGGTGAACGAACAGGTATAACCGACCTTTCGCAATTTGTAGTGGCGCTTTATGTGCTGTACGGCGTAAAGCTTGATGTGAGATACGAAATGTTAAACGACTTGTATAAATTATTAGAAGAATACGTCAAATATAGAATACCTCCGAATCAGCCAGTCATGGGGGAAAACGCTTACAAACATAAAGCTGGAACGCACATAGCAGCGATTTTGAATAACCCCATAGCCTATGAGCTGGTTAATCCTGAGTTCTTGGGAAAAAAGAGAAAAGTTGTCTTTAGTGAATTAATAGGTAAAAATGGAGCTTCATTTTTGCTTAAGGTTCTTGGTATAGAAAACGACGAAACGCTTGCAAAAATGGTTGCGCAGGGAGTTAAAAGCTTGCAGCTTGGTGATCTGTTTGAACTTGAATTGAACGATGAAATAAAACAGAGGATAGTTACCTTGGGTGAAAAACAATGAAAATAACGATTCTACACGATTTGATCAGATGGGAAGAGAAAGCGCTTTATCAGGCTTCTTTAAAGAAAGGTTTGGACGTTGGCTTGATAGATATTAAGGACGAATCGTTTGATGTTACAAAGGATTATGACAGCAAGTTTGGCGACGTAGCTTTACAGAGAACAACAAGCTATTATAAAGGACTTCACAGCACAGCTATAGTAGAAAGCTTGGGCGTTAAGGTTATAAACAGCTCTCAGATCCTGATGATAACTGGTAACAAGTTGTTTACAACTCTTAAGCTAAAAGAAAACAACGTAGCAACTCCAAGAACAATCGTCGCATTCTCTCCAGAAAAAGCTATCGAGGCTTTCAAAGAGCTTGGGGAAAAAGCCGTGATAAAACCAGTATTAGGGTCATGGGGTAGGATGGTTGCTTTGCTTGATAGCTATTATTCGGCAAAAGCTGTATTTGAAGAGAGAGAATATATGGAGCCCATATATCAAGTTTATTATTTACAGGAATTTGTGAATAGACCACCCCGGGATATAAGGGCATTTGTGGTTGGTGACCAGGTGATTGCTGCAATTTATAGGCATCAGCCAAGTGGAGATTTCAGAACAAATACAGCTTTGGGAGGAAAAGCTGAAAATTGTCCTGTAACAAAAGAAATAGAAGATCTCGCGATAAAAGCAGCTAAAGCTATAGGAAATGGCGTTTATGGTGTTGACATGATGGAGACAGAAAAAGGCATAGTCGTTCACGAAGTAAACGGAACAGTTGAGTTTAAAAATTCAGTTTCTGTTACTGGCGTTGATATACCCGCTAAGATCGTTGATTTTGCTGTAGAGGTAGCAAAAAGGTGAACTATCCGGACCCAGTTGCGTTTTTATTGGACATTTTGAAAATTTATTCGCCTTCAACTAAAGAAACACAAGTTTCCAATTTTATCTATAACTATTTAAAAAATTCAAACGACAATGACGTTTTTCAGGACAAAGCCAACAACGTTATACTTAAAGTAAAAGAAGGTTCTCCCAAAATTTACATGATTGGTCACATGGATACAGTGCCTGGGGAACTACCGGTTATTTATGACGGGAAAAACATTTACGGAAGAGGAGCTGTAGACGCTAAATCCGCCCTTTCTGTATTGCTTCATGCAGCTTTAAACCTTAAAGATCTTCCATGTGGAATAAAGTTCATAGCAGTTACTGACGAGGAGCGGTTGAGTGAAGGCATGAACGAAATAGTTAAACACGAAGAAAAACCTGATTATTCAATATTTGGCGAGCCTACAGGCATAAACAACGTAGCAATCAGCTATAAAGGAAGATTGTTGATAAAGCTCAATTTTAAGGCTAAACCATACCATTCCTCTTCTCCTTTAGAAGAAAAAACAGCTTTTGAACTGATGATTGAAGAAATAAACAACATTCAGAACAAGGTAAGAGGGCTTAACGCGAACGTTACTTCATACTTCGACAGCGTTACAGCGCAGGTAGTTAAATGCGGCTGTGGCGATTCTACAAACAAAACACCAGCAGACGCTTTTACTTATATAGATATAAGGGTTCCACCAAGGTTTAATACGTTTGATCTTGAAAGGATTTTATTACAGGGACAGTACGTTGTAGAGGACAGGCTAGAGCCTTTTAGCACGTCACCGTCAAACGAGTTACCGCGCGCTTTTTTTAGAGGGATATATAACGTTCTAAACGAAAAAGCCGGATTTGTAAAAAAGCTTGGAACGTGTGACGGAAACGTATTAAGGTCATACTATGACGTTCCAATAATAGCATACGGACCCGGGGATTCAAAGCTTTCTCATACAGACCAGGAAAGGATTTCTGTAAGTGAATATTTAACTGCAATAAAAGTTGTGGAAAGATCGATCAGAGAGTTATGCAAAAATCGTCAGAAAAGTATTAATTAACAGCAAGCCCTTTATAAAAGGGCTTGGACATAAAAGTTGCTTTTTTTGACATGGATGGCACTTTAATAAAAGAAAATTCGTGGGATCTTATATACAAAAGTATAGGATTAGAAACATCACCATATCTAAAAGATTATCTTGAGGGTAAAATACCATACAAAAAGCTTGTAGAGCTGGACATTGAATACTGGAAAATAAATGGCAGAGACGTAAAAAGAAGCATGATAGAACAGCTCGCAAAAAAAGTTTCGATAAAGGAAGACGCTCGCATCATTACAAACAGACTAAAAAAACATGGTGTAAAACTTGTCATGGTTACGGCCGGCCTTTACGAGTTTGCAGAGTACGTTGGAAGAGAACTGGGATTTGATCGTATTTATGCTAATAAATTTTTATACGATAAAAACGGCCATATAATGGACGCTATAATAGAAGTGGAACCTTTGCATAAATATAAATTAATAGAAAAATATCTGAATGAAAATGGTCTTGAAGCAAACAACGCAATCTCTGTAGGAGATACGTTGTATGACGAAAGCATGTTCAAGGCTACAGCTTACGGCTTTTTACTTGACGAAAAAGACGATACTAAGGTTAATGGAAAAGAATACAAGATAAAAAGCCTTGTACAGCTTTTCCAACATATAAATATGGATTAAGAATTTTGAGCTTTAGAAAGAACCTCGTAGAGTTTTATTAAAGCCTGGATTCCTTTTTCTCCGTAACCAAGGTTTTCTGTAGAAATGAGCATCTGATATATTAAAGAAGTCGCAAAGAGCGGCGTTCCATTTTTCTTCGCCTCATTAAGGGCGTACCCGATGTCTTTTCTTAGATGAGAAAGCTTAAAACCTGGTTCTAGGTCTCCTTTCATAAGCCTTGGCATATAGGATTCTATCGTAAAAGAACGCGCTCCGCCTGTACTCAACACTTTGTATACCTGTTCTATATCTAGACCAAAAAACTTAGCAAGTTCAATCGCTTCTACCATTGCTAGATCTGAAAGCGCCACAGCTATCTGGTTTACAAGTTTCATTTTCTGACCTGAGCCTGTTGTGCCGGCATAAATTATCATTTTACCCATACTTTCAAAGACCGGTTTAACTCTCTCAAAAATTTCTTTCTTTCCGCCTATCATTATAGTTAGTTTGCCCTCTCTAGCCCCAACATCGCCGCCTGTTACAGGGGCGTCCAAAAAGTCAACGTTGTATTCTGCTAATTTATTTGCAAATTTTTCCGCATATTCTGGAGAATTTGTACTCATGTCCACTACTATTAGTCCTTTATGAGCACCAGAAACAACACCATCTTTTCCAAAAATAACGCTTTCTACGTCTGGAGCATCTGTAACCATTATTATTACTACCTCACTTTTTTCTGCAACTTCTTTTGGCGTTTTTGCAACTGGAACACCAGCATCCTTAAAGATTTTTGTTTTAGACTCTGTCCTGTTATAAACTATAAGCTCGTGCCCTGCTTTAAAAATGTTGTATGCCATTGAAGAACCCATGATGCCAAGCCCAATAAATCCAACTTTCACGGTAAATAATAAGCGATCAAGCTTATTTAGCTTTGCTGTGTAAATTTATAAAAAATATAGCTAAAATGACCTTTTTGCAAATAAAGTTTATAAACTACAAATGTAATTGATAACAGTATAATGACTGTAATGGTTTTCGGTGCTGACGGCTATATAGGCTGGCCTCTGTCTGTAAGACTTGCCAAGGAGCTTAATGAGGAAATTATAGGAATTGACAACTTAATTACAAGAAAACTGGTTGAAGAAGTAGGAGGTACCAGCGCTCTGCCTATTGGTTCACCTGAAGAAAGGGTAAAAGCTTACGAAAAAGCTTATGGTAAAAGCAATTTAAAGTTTATAATCGGCGATCTAACAGATTCTGAATTTGTAGACAAACTTATAGAAAAATACAAGCCTCACACAGTTTATCACTTGGCACAGCAAAGGAGCGCTCCTTATTCTATGATTGATGTTCAGCACGCGGCATATACTGAAGTCAACAACGTGCTGACGAATCTTAACCTGATTTTTGCTATAAAGAAACATTCGCCAAAAACTCACATAATCAAGATGGGTACCATGGGTGAATATGGAACGCCAAGATACAGAATAGAGGAAGGATGGATGAACGTCCAGTACAAAGGTAAAAAGTACAGAATAATGATACCAAGAGATCCTGGATCCTGGTATCACGTGAGTAAAGTATTTGATACTTATAACATAATTTTTGCAAACAAAATCTGGGGAATTAGGGCTACAGATGTTCAGCAAGGCGTTGTATATGGAAGCAGGACAGACGACCTATTTAACAACGAGCTTAATACGAGGCTTGATTTTGACGGAGTTTGGGGGACTGTAATAAACAAATATTTCGCGCAGATAATCGCCTTCAACAAAATCCTCATCTACGGCACTGGTCTAATGAAACGCAGCTTTTTATCACTGCAAGACAGCATTGATTGTCTTTTCCTCTTAGGTCAGAAACCTGCAGATGAAGGTGAATATCGTGTTGTAAATCAGATGGAGGAAATACACAGCACAATTGAGCTGGCAAAAAGGGCAAAAAAGATAGTATCAAAGTATGGTTTTGATCCAGAATTCGTCCGAATACCAGATCCGAGAGTTGAAAAACAGAGGCATAAATACTCGGTTTCTCACAGAACGTTAAAAAAGTTAGGTTTTAAACCAAAATATTCAATGGATCAAATAATGGAAGTTGTATTTAATGATCTTTTAAGTAACCAAGAAATAGTTAAAGCTCATGCTGATGCTATATGGCCTCGTGTCTACTGGGATAAATTAAACGAAGAAAATAAACAGGTCTACCTTAATGCTATAAATAAAAACTTAGTTAGCAGATCTAAATCTTATATCAATAATACATAAAAATAAGGGCATATAAAATTTTTAAATTTTCTGGTATAAGCCTGGGAGTTTATTTAAATAAGGTAAACCTGTATTTTTAAAGCATTCATCTTTTTACCAGAGACCACGTCAGTTAGGGCGGGTAGTTCACAATGATCCAAACATCATAAACAATATAATTATAATGATAAAAGATATCACATAAACTGTCTTCCTTCCTTTTGAAAGAGGTGATACAGAATCTAGAAGTTCAGTTCTTTGGGCGTTTTGTACGAAGATTACAGCAAGAGCCAGCACAAAATAACCTAAAAAGCTCATTATTATTATGCTAATTAAATCCAAAACCAGAGAGCTTTTTTCGAGACTTGATATTAGGAGTCCCCCATCCAAGCTTGTTGCAGGGAGGAAGTTAATAAAAAGAATAGTTATTCCTAGTGTTGAGCCTTCTAAAAATAGATTTTTGTTGTTAAAAATTCCGCTTAGAAAGCTGTTTAAAAAAGGTTCTGTAAGCTGTCTTGAAAAATTTATGTTTATCCTGAAACTAAAGATTAAAAAGACGATAACGCCTAAAAGCGCCGCTAGATATGGATAAAAAGCTTCATCGAAAAGCGAATCTCTGTTTATCGTTGAATCTGTTCCAGTTGTTATAAATCCCATAAATGGTATTATCCCTGGGATTCCAGGAATTGAATAAGAGCTAAGGCGCTGTCCCTTTTTTAAATATGAAATTATATATTTAGATGCTTCATGAAGAGCAAGCATAGCTAGTATAGGAGCTTCATATGCAAGCATGTATTCACTATAGCTACCCAATCTGTAATAACCGTCCAAAATTATGCTTCCCAGAGAAGCTATTAGGAGCAATAATCGATAAATGCTGTTTTTAGGCGCTGCCGAACTTTTTTTTACAACTTTTAATATGTATTTAGAGCCGTGCTTTTCTAGCTTTGGTATATAATCTGTTACTTTAATAACGTTGTAAAAGCTGATAAAAGTTTTTTTAAAGTCAAAAGAGTCGCGGCTAATTACTTCAAACTCATAACCGTTTTCGATATGAAACTCATCTTTTATAATAAAATATTTATATACTAAATTTTCTATTTCGTCCATTCTTTATTGTTTTAAATATTACAAAATCCAGTTTAAAAGCTATTGTATGATTTTTAAGTTTTTACGTTAAAAACGCCATATTTGAAACAAAAAGAGTTATGTGCCTGAGCCACAAACTGGTGTGTCGCGCACGACGCTGTGTTGGGGAAAACACGTAACAAATAAGTATATTCACAAAAAATAATACCTAAAACGTAACATTTGCGTGTACACAAACACTGTACACAAAAAGAAAGTGCTTTGTTGAATAATTCTTTTTTATCTTAACCAATAGGCTTTAATTGTTCATGCCATTAGCATTGCGTTCTTAGCATAACTGACCATTGCATCGTATGCCCAAACTTTTTGCATAGCTTCCGCTAGCAAACCAATTACGCTTCTTGCCCTAAGGTCTTCTCTGAACTTTCTCTTTATAGATGAAAATATCCCTTCGATAGCCCACCTAAGGCCATACTTAACCTTCTTTGCCCATGTCTTGTACCCAAGCTTCATGTACTTCCTAACTTCCTGCCTTCTTCTCCTGCTTCCCCTACAACGATAAGTTGTAGCGTTCTTCCTTATCTTTATAGCTGATTCTGCATCGCCAATTACATTGAATATTTCGTTCGTGTCAATCATCGCCGTAGAACTTCTTCAGCTTTATCCCGTTCTCTTTTAACAGCTTTATGTGCTTCGCAGCTACCTTTGGCTCGGATACTTCGCCTATCTTTACATCAACAGCAATCAGCTTCTTTGAATTTATATCCGCAGTTATTATGACCTTAACGTACTTTCTCCTTAAATTTCCATAAACGTAAGTCCTATCCCAAGCGTTGCCAGACTTAAACCCAGTTCCGTCTGAGCCAGCTTCAACTTCGTAGGTTGGTAGCTTTATTTCAGGCCTCATATCGTGTACTCTGTGCCATATGGTTGTGTAATCATCATGGTAAGGTATCAAGCATAACCTTTCCAATGACCTTGCTATCCCCTCAAGTCCCCTTTAACCAACACTGATGCCATACAGCCTGGATTTTAATGAATGATTCAGGAAATTCATATGGCCTACCTTTCTTGCCCTCATTCATCTTATCCAATTCTTCATACCAGCTGTCAAACATATCTATCGGCAGCAAAAACTCACCCCTCATTACAAGCTCTTCATTGTAAATTTTCCAGTTCCTTTTGTCGATAAACTTATTACCCCCATCTTTTGTTATTATTATTGCGGCTGTCTTTTTCTTTTGTGCACATACTTAAGGAATTGACAGCCGCGCTATAAATAATTATTCAACACAGAAGAGGAGGTCAGAAAAATTTAATATTCTTCCAACACGGCGTATTTCACAATCGGATCAGCGATCCTGTACTCGTTCCCTTCCTTTTCCACGAAACCCATCTTCACCAAGTTCCTCAAGTCTCTGGATATTGTTGTGTTGGTGACCTTTTTCCCTATCTGCGCTACTACATAGTTGAGTACGTTCTTCCACCTAGTCTTTCCTAGAGAGGCGATAGCTTTCATTATAAAAACATAGTAAGGACTCTTAGAGAACGTCTCGTCTAACTCCCTCTTAACCATCTTAGCTCCCAAGGACTTGACCTCTTCAAGCGCGTCGTTACCTCTTTCTAGGTACAGTTTTCCGAAATACACCAGCCAACCGATTATTCCGTCCAGTTCTGAGACAGCCCTCTCCAGCGTAAGCTCGTCGACCTTCACCTGGAGCTCATCGAAACCTCTCCTCAGGAACTTCTTTGATGTATCCCTGTCAAAGGGCTTAAGCTCTATGGAAGTGTAATATCGACCGTAAAGTTCTGAGTTGGGATCGTCTAACCCCAGGAAGTCGTGTAGCAGGCCTACCTCGCTTCCGGTGAAAATTAGGGTGATCCCTCTCATATAATCGTAACAGTGTGATAGTAATGGTCTTAACCCTACGGTTGAATACCTCAAATACTGCGCCTCGTCGAAGACGACTACTACCTTTCCCAGCTCGTTCAGGGCCTCAAATATCTTGTTAATATTATCTCTGGTTTCGTCTATTGAAAATTTAATTTTTATTGGATATTCCAAGGAGAGTCCAGATCTAAGAAGTATGTCCTTTACACGTTCCCTCTTACTTAACTTTAACAAAGACAAATACATCTCTTCATAGAGTTTCTCTGCCTGCACCTTTTTGGACACGTCGTCAAAGATCTTTCTAACATCTACGAAAATAAAGTTGGTATCAGTGGAGTTAAGAGTGGAGAGAACTAAACTGGACTTGCCTATCCTCCTTAGGCCTAAGATCAATATCATCCTCTCGTTCAAACTGTTCATTAACTTCTTTATCTCCTCCTCCCTATCGAAAAGATCATTTAGCGATTGCTTCGGCTCGGTCGAAAATAGCATATGTCACCCCTGATACTTAGTATCACCCCTGATACTTAATCTTTATGGTTTTGATCGCTCTTGGGGTTTTCTGCTATTTAAAGGCATAAAGGTTAAGCCTGTGAATGAGGCGAATACATCTAAGACATGTTCTCAGGAAAAATATATGAAAATGAAAGGATTAAGAGGGGCTTGTTCAAGTGTCCTCACAACGAGAAGGTAATAAACGCTGACTTGAACAGGGCAATAAACATTCTACATGCCCCTGAGTCCAGTGAGGATAGGGGTAAGTGGTTAAAGGCGCAACATATTCAACCTTAACGGATAGTCACGCAGGAACTCTGTCCCACAGCCACTAAATGGGGCTTAGAAAAAATTGTTCACGCTTTTAAGTTATGTCGATTGTTTAATTTTTGGCTCTTTGGCTTTAGCTCCGTATACTGCCCATCCTTGGTCTTGTATAGGTCTACCTCAGAAACGGTTGACCACCTATCGCCTTTCCTCCTCTTCAGCTGTATTCTTATGATTACGTCTTTAGGGTTGGTCTTTCCTTTCAAAAAGCTTATGCTCAAGAAATCATTCTCAGAAACTTTTTTGCTAAGTTTTTTTCTTTGACCTTTTTTCATCTTATATTGATTTTTAATTGCTTGTTCATAAACTTTAAGGGACAAGATTTCAGATGGACGCACAGACACAGATCAACATATTAAAACACGAGCGTAAATGAATCTAAATTGACCATAATTAAATCTGTTCCTGATCTTGCGTATCGCTTGGCTTTTGAGAACGAATCTATTTATCATAGTTGTGCCCAGGCTGTCGTAAAAGCGCTCTATGATTTGATCTAGATTTGAAGGATGTTATAAAAACATCATGCTGGCTGGTTGGCTATCCGATTCCGCACAAGGGAGTTCCGCAGCATTAGCGGGTGGGATGTTATTGGTTCTGTATTTTGAAGGCCTGTTGAAGAAATGTCAAAGGGTAGGTACTCGAATGCTCATCAATTATCGAGAAAATTGCTTGGGGAATTTAAAGCAGAGTTCGGTAGCCCAATTTGTGGAGATGTACAAAAGAAGCTCTTTGGAAGGTCATTCGACCTCCTGAAACAGGATGATCTTAAGGCATTCAATGAAATGGGCGGCCATCTAGATAAGTGTACCCACGTATGTGGCACAGCAGCAAAGCTTACAGCACAGATATTGGTGAAAGAAGGAGTACCTCTCAGAAAGGCTACAAGCAAAAGCTGAACGCGTTATACAGAAAATTACGTTGTCTGAATTTTTTAAATAATGCTACTTATTAAGAGTTCAAACCCGAGCCGAAATTCAATCGATGTGTAAATTTTAACCTAAAATAAGGCAACATTATGTTAATAAAAAAGGAAATCAAAAGCAATTTATCATATTTTTGTAAATTTTTTATTAACCATTTTAAAATTTAGTGCAGGAAAAAGCCAAATTAGAAAGAAAAAGTACATTAATAATTTCCAATCAATATAAAAGAATTATGGCAAAAAATAAATTTTATTATTTCAACTGCTGTATTGCATGATTTTTTGATGCGCAATCCCATGGCTATTAGGTATTTTTCTGGCACTAGCTTGAGGTCAACGCCACAAAAATATTGTACAAATACGCCTTCATAAGCACCTCTTCGCTATATTAACAAACTTCCTAGAAAACACTCACCAAACCCACGCTTCACAACAGAGAAAACGCCCTCAACAACCCACCTAAAACCAAAACGATGCACCTTGCTCCAAGCCCTAGGCCCAAGCGCCCTCTGCACCAACACAGCATCCCTTCTATACGGACACCCCATACTCCTCGCAACAGAATTAATCCTCACCCTAATCACAGGCTTTATACCACTCTGAGACAAGAAATTAAAATTCTCCCTCGAATCATACGCACCATCCGCAAGCACCCTTCTCACCTTCACGCTCTTCGTCGCACCTCTAAAAGCCTTCTCAACACCTTACCATCATGAACTTTCTCAGATGTTACATGGATAAGATCTGCTTTTTTGTATTTACGGCGAAGTGTATTTTTAGATAGCCTTCTTCACCTTCCACACCTTTCTTATCCAATCCCCACCATTGTGCACTTTTATGTCTGATGAATCTACTGCTAGGCTTACTGAGCTTGTGGATTTGAGCAAAGTTTCTTTGAGGTTTATGTTGAGCTTGTTTATTCTTCTGCATATTGTGTAGCCTAGTGCTTGTACTCCTTCGACGTATTTTGCGAGTGCTCTGATGAAGCCTTCTAGTTGTCTGTATGGTAGGTGGTAGAGGATTCTGATGAGGCCTAGTAGCATGATGAGTTTGGGCAGTGGTATGGTTCGCCTACTTTGCCTTTGTTTAATTGTTTGAGTTCTTGTTTCCAGTTGTTTATGGTTGAGAAGTCGAAGAGGATTTCACCCCTCCTAACAAGCGCATCATTGTACTTGCTCCAGTCTCTATTATCAGAGGTCACATTCTACACCTCACTGTATAAATATGAAGAGGCTTAAAACGTCACGCTACACGCTTAAGTCATGCAATACAGCATAAATTTTAAACTAATATTGTATACGTGACCCAATTTACAAAGCAATTAAATTAACATAAAGATTAGTTAAAAATGTCTGCAAAATTTTATGACATGACAATTTGAAATCCCTTATCAACCAAATCAGTAAAAGCGTAATGATGTTCTTCATCTCCAATTAGCTTGATATTTTTAGGTAATTTATCTTTAATGTTAAGATGAGGGGGAGACGCACAGTACCCACAAGCCCCTAGTATTAAACCATTGTTTGCAGCTTTCTCATATGCCTGCTTTAGACCCTTGTACGGGCTATCAGTTATAGGTATTTTAGTTCCTAATCCGTCAAAATAAACATAAACTTCATGACCCTTTTCCTTTAATTCTACTGCGTAATGAAGAGCGTGCGCAGCTTTAATTGATTCAGCTAGATTAGTTGGATCATTTAAGATTACAAATAATAATTTGCCCATACTGTTATTCTTATTAAAAAATAAGCTATTAATACTTTCCTTATATTTCAGTACTTACGCAGGTAATAGCATCTCATAACAATTAGAGATACAATTGATGATTTTTTGTTTTTGATTAACTTTGGTTTAATGCTATATAGCTTTGTTTTAAGTCAAATTTTAGCCCCTAGTTTAGTTCAAACCGATGAGGCCCCTAATAAATTTCCTCATAAGAGTGAAGCATTATACTTGCGGGAGTACTGTATTAACGATTTCTAACGTTTCAAAGTAAATAATACGGGCCCGGCGGGATTCGAACCCGCGGCCTCCGGCTCCGGAGGCCGGCGCTCTATCCTAGCTGAGCTACGGGCCCTTTATAACAGTTATTGTTTCCATATATCCATAAATGTTTATAACAAAATCTTTTAGCTTAAATACAGGTACTATAGGAATTTTATTAATTATTTTAAGTTCACTCTCATATAATGTTACTATTAATGGTACTATTTGCTTTTTTGAAAAAGTTAAAGTCGAAGTTAAAAACGAAGCTCTAAGTTTTTGCATTTCAGCGCTTTTACTTAAAGAATAAAAAGACATCCTTTTCCAGTGTTTGCAATCTGCTGCAAAAACTAAATTTTCGTTAAAAGCCAAAACATCTATTTCTCTCCTTTTTATCCTAAAATTTGTTAGAGTAAAATAACCTATCTGTTTAAACATTAACTCTGTTAATTTTTCAAATGACTTCCAGCTTATTTTTGAAGCAAGATCTTCCAGAGAAATTTTTTTCGCAAAAAATAGTTCTAACAGTTTATTATCTGGAATAGCTTCCTTTATCGCTTTAATAGCATCTTCTTCAAAGCTTTCTGGCCATGACGTACGCATCTTCTCCATCACTATAGTAATATTCAATTTTTCTAACTTTTACAAAGTTAAGTTTTTCATATACCTTTATTGCTTCTTCATTAGTTACTCTAACTTCTAAGTAGACCTCATGACATCCTCTATTTTTCATTTTTTCAATTGCCGTCTGAAGCAAAGCAGTTCCTATACCTTTTCTTCTATGTTCGGGCAAAACCGCTATCGACACTACGTGTCCTTGTTTTACTATTGAAAAACCAAAATGTGAAAGTCCTCTTTCTATTCTGTTCATTATATACCCTACTGCATTGCTATTCATCCAAGCAATAAGAAAGCCCTCAGGGAAATTTCTATAAACCTCAAGATAAAATTCAAAGGTATAATGTTCAGGAAGCGTCTTTTCGTTAATCTTTATTGCTTCCCAAACATCATCTTCGTTGGCTTCACGTATTTCATACTCTCCAATCTTTATCAATGTCTAATAATTTACTTGAATATATCTAATAAGCTTTTTTACTTAATGCATAAAGATATTTGAGGATGCCTGACAAAAGCGAAAGTTAAGAATATTTTTAACCTTAGGGGGTTAAGGGGAAAGTCCCTTATGTTACAGTAGATCAAAACTTTTGCCTGATTTTTATAACTAATTTGTTATTTTACTAGTTTATGAGCGGCTTTCTTTAAATAAAATAGCTTTGGTAAAGCATGTTAATCAAGCGTGCTGTTTCCCA
>JAWDMM010000011.1:0-23699 GCA_046536595.1 Nitrososphaeria archaeon
ACGCTTCACTACCTCCTTAGTCATCTTTGTACTAGAAGAAGCTCTTGTATATCTAATAATGGTTCTTGGGTGAAGGCCAAGGAGCAAACATGCCTCTTTCAAGATCTTTCAAGCACAAAACATTATTATGACAAGCACCTATATAAAGCTATTTATTTTGAAACTGTTTGTGACGGCGTTATAACGGTTCCGGCTTCCTTTCCTTCAAAAACTTGAATGAGAAGCCCGCGCTTTTTACCGTTTATTATATTAACTGTAACGCCGTTAGAAGAAGCCAAGAGTGCTGCTTCCAGCTTGGACCTTATACCCCCTCTACCGTATTCGCTCATACCCCTAAGCTTTTTTGTCAGGCTTTCTATTTCGCCGCTTTTCAATTTCTTCATGATCCTACCTTTTTGATCCAAAACTCCGTCAACATCAGTCATGATTACAAGCCTGGAAGCTTTAAGGTTAGAAGAAATTATAGCTGAAAGCCTGTCGTTATCTCCGAACCTAACTAGGTTACTTACGTTCAGAACGTTGACGAGCTCTTTAACCGAGATCGCGTCGTTTTCGTTTATTACAGGGATTATGCCGCTCTCTATCAGGGCGCGCGTAGTTCTTATAAAGTTGTTAAAGCAGGTCTTTATAGAAAAATCCTCTTCAGTTACAAGTATCTGCGCTACCTTTATCCCGCGTTCTGCGAACAGGTCTACATATTCTTTCATAAGTAGAGGTTGACCTACTGCCGCAGAAACCTGTTTTTCTCTCAAGCTCAAAGCGCTTGGTTTTTTGCTGATGCCGAGAGCTTCTATGCCTGTCAATATGGCTCCGCTCGTAACCAGCGCAACCGGGTAACCCATATTCTTAACGCGGCTTATTTCATCAACTATCCCCTTTAAAACTCCCTTATCAAGCTTCCCGTTGTTCGACAGCACCGAAGTGCCGATCTTTATTACAGCTATGTTATGCAACGTAGAAGCTTACATTGAGAACTTTAAAAAATTTTTACTGAAACTGCTTTAAACCATAAAGTAATCTTCGAAATTGAAATAAAAAATAGAAGCTTACTGCTTTAACGATTCGATTATCTGAACACTGTGGCTGGCCCCGATCCTCGTAGCCCCTGCCTTTATCATCGCAAGCGCATCGTCTGCGCTGTGTATTCCACCTGCAGCCTTGACCTGAGCTTTGCCTTTAACGGTCCTGTACATGAGCTCAACGTCATGTACTGTTGCCCCACCTTTCCCAAAACCTGTGCTCGTCTTTACAAAGTCAGCCCCTGCTTCTACGGCAACTTCGCATGCCTTTACCTTTTCATCGTCAGTTAGGTAACCTGTTTCAAGTATAACCTTCAGAATCTTTCCGTGTTTTTTTACAATGTCGTTTACTGCCTTTATGTCATCCTTGACAACGTCCCATCTGCCGGACTTTGCTGCAGATATGTTCATGACCATGTCTATTTCATCTGCACCATCCTTTATTGCAAGCTCTGCTTCGTAAGCCTTGACTTCTTTGTAAGTTACTCCAAATGGAAAACCAACAACGCTTACAACCTTTATATCTGTTCCTTTTACGAGCTGCTTTGAGAGCTTGACGTAATACGGATTTACGACGACGGAATAGAAATGATATTTCTTAGCTTCTTCTGCAAGCTTCTTTATGTCTTCTTCGGTTGCAAAGGGATTCAGCTGTGTGTGGTCTATATATTTTGCAAGTTCTTCTCTGTTCATGCTTTTTATTATGTATTCTTTTTATTTAAACATAGCTATAAACATCATTACGTTCAGCCGCTCTGTTCATCTTTTAACACCAGAGACGCCGTCAGTAAATAAAGATCAAAGGGCTTATAAAACATTCATCATCTGTTCAAACTCTAACCGTTTCATTTTTTACCTCCAGCATAACCGGTAAAGCTTTCAACATTTGTAAAAACTTCGGGTTAACAAAATATAGATAAACGTAAATTTATTTATTTTATACATAAAATATGTTCAAATGCTACAAGTGCGGCCACAAGCAGAGAGATCCTGGAAGATGTGAAGTGTGTGGCTCAACAACAGCTTATGTGCCTGACAACTTCAGCGATATTGCGGGAAAGGAGATCGCTGATCTTTCTCAGGAAGGCATATGGAGATATTCTTCACTGCTTCCAATCTTCAGGGAAAAAATCACCCTCGGAGAAGGGCAGACGCCGTTGCTGAAAGCATACAGGCTAAGCCAGAGCATCGGAGTTGAGCTCTATATAAAGAACGAATCAGTAAATCCCACAGGCTCTTATCTGGACAGGGGATCTGCTATAGCTGTCAGCTATGCAGTTTCTGCTGGAAAGAAAGAGGTTGCGTGCGAGTCCAACGGCAACATAGGCGCGTCTTTAGCAGCTTATTCTGTAAGGGCCGGGTTATCTTGTTCTTTATACTACAACGAAATAAGGAGCCTGGGCAAACTATACCAGACGCTTGCTTACGGAGCAAAGGCTATAAAAGGCAGAGTGCCCGAAAACGTTGAAAGCAGTGTCCACCTGAGCGGAGAATCTGACTCTTATTTTCTTACAGGGATGAAAACTCTCTCTTACGAGATATTCGAAAAAGCAAGGGACATGTTTGATTACATATTCATGAGCGTTGGCGAAGGAGGGGGTATTTCTATGCTCTTTGCTGGCTTTCAGGATCTGTTCGAGCTCTACAAAACCAGGATTCCATCGCTGGTTGGCGTATATCTAACTAACAGGAGCAGCGTCGTAGATGACCTCGCAACAGGTGGCATACACTCAGCGCTTGCTGATTTTGCTATCAAAGTTACCAACGGGTTCAAGATAAAGGTTGAAGATAAAGAAGTTATAGAGGCAGAAAAGCTGCTCGCAAGAGCCGAAGGGCTCTTTGCAGAGCCATCAGCTTCAGTTGCTCTGGCTGGCCTTATAAAGGCAGCAGACTGGAACCTGTTGAATAAGGGAAGCAAGATCCTGTACATACTGACAGGAACAGGCCTGAAGGATCCTGTGGTAATCGGGACTTTTTTGGGCATCAAAGACAGGAACAGTTCAGAAGAAGTTATAACCAGCATGAGCGACACAAAAAAGGCCATTCTTAACATACTCTATGTCTCTCCGGCTTACGGCTACTACATATGGAAAAAACTTAAGGAGTTTGGAGTTGAAAAAACATTGCCTGACGTATATGTTGCGCTCAAAAATCTTCAAAAAGAAGGGCTGATAGAAGTAAAAGAAATAAAAAAAGAAGGAAGAACAAGCAAGCTTTATGAACTAACTCAGAAGGGTAGAAAGTTTGTAGAACTTTTCCTTTCATACTAAAAATTGCTTTTCTGCTGTCATCGTAGAAAACGAGTTTCCAATCATTTACTCTTTTGTATACCACCATAATCGTGACCTACCTGACCTTGTGGTAATGGCTTCTCAGTTAATCGCTGCGCTCGCTTTCACATTAGCTTGCACTGAGATCTTGTTCATGTCGAACTTCAACTGACATCCTCACCGCCTTAAAAGGCGATGGTTCCTTCAAGGCGGATCATAGGTTCGTGGTTTACCGCCTTCATCTTCATGACTTCATAGCTAGTGGGATTTACCCACCCCGCTTCGTTCGTCCAGCGATAGACCACGGGCTGTGCCTTCAGCCACTTACCCCTATCCTTAACGGACTCGGGGATATATAGAATGTTTATTGCCCCGTTCAGATCAGCGTTTATTACTTTCCCTGTGTGAGGACACTTGAACAAGCCTCTCTCTATCCTTCCGTTTTCGTGAATTTCCCCACACAGGGAACACGTTTTAGATGTATTTTCCTCATTAACAGGCTTAACCTTTATTCCGTATTCTTGTGCTATGTCCTTGATTCGCTTTATTATTGCAAGATAGCTCCAGAAGTTTGTATTCCTTTCGTTTCCTTTCTCCTGAGCTATTCCCTTTGGATAGCCGATGTATATTTCTCCTACTCCTTTATCGTAGAGGGATTCTACGATTTCCCTTGCTAGTCCTTCTCTAGCGTTCTTAAGCAAAAGAGAACGCTTATTGTACAACATTTCAAGCTTTCTGCTAGTTTTCAAGCCATGCCTTGAAAGCCTCTTTTCTTCTATTGAGATGCTCTTTGTTATCTTCTTAAATTCTGAAAGCAAAGAACCTCCTTTGAAGAGCATCCACGAGCCGTCTTGAACAGCAACGGTTGCAAGGTTTATAACGCCTAGGTCTATGCCCGCTTTCATTTTGCCTTTTGGTTTATTATTTATTTTAACACTCACAGGAATCCTTGCGTACCACTTTTTCCTTGCATTATCGTAAAATATCTCAAGGGTCCCTTGCTTGCCAACCCACTTAAGCTTGCCAATGAACTTTAGCCTCATCTTGAAATCCATCAGGAATATTTCGTTTCCTTCAATCTTGTACCTGTCATTTCTTATCAGCAAAAACAAGTCATCTTTCTTTTTATGTGGAGGCTTTGGCTTCATCCACTTAGGCAATTCACCTTCTTTCTTCTTTTTGCTTAGCTCGAAGAAAGATTTCCATGCAGAAGCGTTCTTTCGCGTTACTTGCTGAACGTTTGCCCCGTGCAATACAGCCTTATATTTTTCATAAACGATTTTTTCTGTTTTATTAAAATCTACAAGCTCGTGCTTTTTGTACTGCTCACACCTTAACTTATTCACTTCGTTCCAGCAATCAACGAATGCCTTTCCGAGAGCCGTTAGTTTAGCTTTTGTTTCTTTTCCTGCAATGATGCGTACTGTGCTCGATCGTCGCATGCTTTTGTTATTTTATCCTATTAAGAATATAAATGCTTTAGCCTTTCTCCATGAGAAAACTCGTTAGCAAGGACTGAATAATTCAGCATCCCCGCCTCTAGAAGAGGCGAGGCTTTAGTTCGTGTTGTAAAGGTCTTCGCATTTCATGCTTACAACTTTTATAAAAATTTATTTTTATACTTTTCTTTTGGTTAATGTGTTTTGGAAAAATTTTTGTGCCAAGCTCATCCAAGAAGATTTTTTATCTCATTGCAGATTTCCATACTTTTTTGTTCAAAAAGCCTTTTGTCCATCTCCTTTAGATCGCTACTTGTTTTCGGCTCAAATTCCATTTTACCTATGATGTCCTTTTCAACATCTATCCCAGGAGCATATTCTTTCAGTTCTATTCCATTTTCTGTGAGCCTGAAGACCGCCCTTTCAGTTATGTAAAGGACATCTTTCCCACTTTTTAATGCTTCTTTCCCGCTAAACAAAACTTTGTAAACCTTTTTTACAAACTTCTTTATGCTCCCTTCCTCTACAATCCTTAACTTACCGCCTTCAACCTTTATTTCTCTTTTGCCCGCGGTGAAGCCTCCCGAAAAGTAAACCCTCGGAGAACCTGCCGCTATGACCGGAAAACCTCCAGGTCCTGTAAACCTTTCAGGAAGAATCGATGGATTAACGTTTCCTTCAGAATCAATCTGCATAAAGCCTAAAGAAGCAACATCAACTATGCCTCCTTCGTACACCGAAAACTGATCCGGCATAGGTATGATTGCAAAAGGGCCCACGGATAGCCCAAAATCAGGGCCACCAAGTGCCACCCCCCCAGGGCCCAGACTCAACCGTGGTGTATATGTATTCTTCAAGCTTTTCCTTTTTTATTATGTTAGATATAAGCGCTGGTATACCAACGCCGACGTTAGCTATGAGCGGCTTTTTTAGCCTTTTAATTACTTCAATAAATTCTAAAAGGGTTCTTCTGGCTATGACCTTTTCGAAGCTTAACTCTACTGGCGGTATCTCTTCAGAGCTGGATGGCACTATCGTTCCAGATATCCTAGGATCAAACTGTATCGTGCCGCCCTGCCAGTGGTATTCTGGGGGCGCTTTTACCACATAATCTACAAGAGGCCCAGGAACAATCACCCTCTGAGGGTTCAGAGAACCGAACTTGGCTATTCTTTCGACCTGTGCTATGGTTATTCCTGGCTTTGGCTGAGCCTTTGCGGCCTGAGCTATAGCGAGCACAGATCCGTAGATCCCTTCTTTTTCCATGGTTATGTTTCCAATATCATCAGCTGTTGTCCCCCTGATAAGAGAAACGTCAGGCTTGGGAGCTGAATAAATCAAAAACTCTTCTCCGTCAAGCTTTATCAAATCAACTTTACAAGTTCTTTTTTGTTTAGCTATCTCGTTTACAAACCCCCCCTTCCATCCTGGGATCAAAGAACGTGCTCAAACCTGCTCTTGAAATTAGACCTGGCCGACCGCTGGCAACTTCCCTGAACCAGTAAGACGTCATGCATATGCTCCATGAATAAATCTCAACTTGGCTCTTTTTCAGAAACTCCATAAAGCTTGGCGTAAAGCCAAAATATGGTATAAGAACGCCTCTTAAGAAATCCTGAGATGATGCCCGTTCTATAAGCTCTCTGCCTATAAAATCAAGTCCTCTGCCAGGCGTTCCCGGTAAAGTTTCAGCCTCCAAGAAAAGGTTTTTTGGATGCCCTGTTTTTTTCCACAGTTCAAACAGCTTTATGAGCAGGTATTCAGGAGTTAACGCATTATTAAAACCTGAAACCGCTAAAACAGCGCCGTCTTTAACCTTAGACAGCGCTTCTTCAGGAGAAGATAATTTTCTCATAAATAAAATTATAGCTTTTGCTGTAATAAGTTTTATTTTGCAGAAAACCTGAACAATCAAACGCTATTAAAACGTTTATTGTAATACATTTTCCTCGCGAGCTAATTTTCCGGTATACATTGAACCCTAAATAAACCTGCCGGGGAAGGGCAAATAAGCTTTACGGTTATGTGCCTACATACTAACAATTTTAGGTAAACACTGAATAGGCGGTTGCCAAAATGATGCTGACTGTTTAGGCAAAAAATGGTTGGGCGGAATAATTGTTGGCTTTTTGGGTACAACGTCGTAAGGCTTACGTCAAAGAGGTTACATATGTCTATTGGCGTACCATACTGGAGTACTGAAAAAAGATGTTGTGTTGAATAATTATTTATAGCGCGGCTGTTAATTCCTTGCTTATGAACCCAAAAGACAGCCGCAATAATAATGGCAAAAGATGGGGTAATAAGTTTATCGACAAAAGGAACTGGAAAAGTTGTAATAAAGAGCTTGTAATAAGGGGTGAGTTTTCGCTGCCGATAGATATGTTTGACAGCTGGTATGAAGAATTGGATAAGATGAATGAGGGCAAGAAAGGTAGACCATATGAATTTTCTGAATCGTTCATTAAAATCCAGGCTGTATGGCGTCAGTGGGTTGATTACTGGCTTCTTGAGGTGGTGATAAAATAAAATTAATAAAGCTCATCTTGGTTAATTTGAAAATAAATCACATGTAATATAAAAACATAAAATATAAATAAAAACAAAAGAATCAAAATTAGCATGGTTAATGTTAAGGTTGAAAACATAAGCAAAAAATTTGGTAAACACGAGGTTTTAAAAAACATAAACTTCGAAATAAAGGATAAAGAAATCTTTGTAATAATTGGTCCAAGCGGATCTGGTAAATCTACCTTGCTAAGAATAATAGCTGGTCTAGAGTTTCCAGATGAAGGTAAGGTTCTTTTTGATGAGACTGATGTAACAGCCATACCAGCAAATAAAAGAGGTTTAGGTATGGTTTTTCAAGATTATGCTGTCTGGCCTCATATGTCTGTAGAAGACAATGTCAAGTTTGTAATCAAAGATAAAAATAACGCTGATGAAATAGCGAAAAGAGCCTTAGAAATGGTTGGTCTATTTAACAAAAGAAAAAATATGCCGAACCAGCTTTCTGGCGGAGAACTGCAGAGGGTAGCCATAGCTAGAGCTTTAGCTGTAAACCCAAAAATATTACTTTTAGATGAACCTTTAAGTAACCTAGATGAAAAGATTAGAAAAGAACTTCTTATTGAGTTGATCGACATAATAAAGGAGAATAAGCTTACAGCACTTTTTGTGACTCATTCTCAAGAAGAAGCTTTCGAAATAGGCGATAAAATAGCAGTCTTAAACAAAGGACAATTAGAACAGACCGGTACGCCTGCTGAATTGATTGACAACCCAAAAACCCTCTTTGTAGCCACATTTATAGGTGAAAACTTAGTTTTTAAAGCCAAGCTATTAAAGCAGTTGACATTCAATAGCTTTATATTAAACCTCGAAAACCTTGGAGAAATTACCATTACGACCAAAAACGAGCTAATAAACCCAAGCGAAAATTTGGTTTTTGTTTACAGAATAAATAACTTAGAAGTTTCTAAAGAAAAGACACCAGATTCGTTTGAGACCAACGTTATATCTAAAAAAATCATCGGCAATAATGTAAGGTATTATCTTGAAACGACTTCTAAATTAAGGTTTTCTATTTCTCTTTCTGGTTCAAATTCAGATGACTTTACAGATTCTTCAAAAGTCTACGTAAGGTTTTTACCGAACAAAGGGTACCTGTTTAACGCTTAAAAAATAAATAACATTATACGATTAACGCCTCGTGGAAAGTCTTCCCCCTTCTATAATAAAGATAGGTCATGATAGGCAGATTTATGATCAGTATGATTAAACCCAAGGCCGCCCCTTCTGGAATTTCACCTGTCGAAATAAATGCATAAGAACCTAGCGCAAGAGTTGCCCAGTTATATGGTGCCAGCATAATTGTGGTTCCATAGTCTATCATTGATCTTATAAATACGAGGAGAAATCCTTCAATTATACCTGGCATGATTAAAGGCAGAACTATATTTCTGAACTTGTTAAAGCTTCCTCCCATTATATCCGCTGCTTCAAACAAGCTCTTAGAGATAGAAGAAACAGATATGTCAAGCGCCCTTGTTGAATAACCAATTCTGCCAAATGTATAGCCCAGTATAACTGCTATTGGTAACGTGTTTATAAAAAATGCCGTAATGTCATTAGAAAAACTCGAGAGGTATGTTATTCCTATCATAACCGGCGATAACGAGAAAATGATGAGCGTCAAAATGTCTATAAGTTTTTTACCTTTTACTAAACCCATTCTTGTATAATAAGTCGATATGAAAGAAATTAAGATAGCTAAAAATCCAGCACTAATAGAAAGTATCAAGCTGGAAAAAGGAGCGAAAGAATAAAGCTGGAAGGCTGCCTTAAAATTGTTCAAAGTGTATTCGCTTGGAACCAAAGTATGAACCCAAAACTTCGAAAAAGCGGCCAAACCTAATATGATTACTTCTATTATAGGCAATAAACCGATTATTAAAGAATATATTAAGAGGACGGCGATAATAACTTTATTTTGATTGTATTTTGGGTGAAAACCTTTACCACCTATTATAGCAAATCCCAGTTTTTTCTGGTTAAAAGTATAAGCTATGATGACCGACATGTTAATCAAAAGCAATATTGATAGTAAAGCTGTCGCATTTCCCCAGTTAAAGAAAGAAAATAATTGAACATAAGCGTAAGCAGTTACTATCGGAAACGTTGGAGGTGCAAGTAAAAGAGGAACGGAAAGGGTTCCAGTAGTTAATAAAAATACTATGACCCAACCGCTAACAAATCCTGGCATTAATAATGGCATCGTAACACGGAAAAAGGTTTTAATTTTGGAAACACCGTTTGCATACGATGCTTCGATGAGCCTATAATCTAAATTGTCAAAAGCCAACGTGACATACATTACCATGAATGGAATTGAAGCTATAGTCATCACTGTTACCAAACCGTAGTAAGAATACAACGAAAATGGTAACAAGCCTACGTTTGTGGATATTATGATTAAATCGTACATGACTATAAAACCAGGAATACTTATCCCCAAACCCAGGAAAACCCTTATAAGCTCCTTTAAAGGCATTGTAGTTCTTGATAATGCATAAGATATCGGTAAAGAAAGAATAAAAGATAAGAACGTTACTGAAACGCTCAGCAAAATTGTATCATATATACTTTGTTTGAAGTATGGTTCAGTTAATACATTATAATAATATTTTAAAGTTAATTTTAAGGAAGAGCTTTTTAAAAATACGTATAGACCGCCCGGCTTACCTATCAAAGCTGTTAAAAAGAATGAAAACAGAGGAATTATTATAAAGAAAAACAAAATGATAAAAAAAATAGAAGTTAATAAATAATTTAAAGTTTTTTTATTCATGTTTATTAGGCGAAACGCTTGCTAAAAAGGCAGTAGAGGGCGTTATCAGAGAAATTAAAGTGCTCATTAGATGTCCAGCAAAACTGCCCGGTAGTGTTGACAGAATAGTTCCTTCAGTTGTTGGTGAGAACAGCCAATTTAAGTAAACAAAGAAGAGGGGTTCTTTTTGTGTGGGTATTAACATTGCGTTTAGATTTAGCGATGGAACTGAGAATACTGGCATATTAATGTTGCCGTATTTAACTGTAGACGAAGAGAAAACTAAAATTAAGCTAGAAGTTTGAACTAAGCTGGAATATTGGTTAAATATTGAATCTATTTGGTTTGCGTACTGTGTAGTGAAAGTTTGGTTATAGGAAAATGCCATTTGTTCTTCAGTGGACAAAGGCGGGAAGTCCCCTGGAGGGGTTATATTATTATAAAGTATTGCAGGCTTAAGGAAAACAGTCGGTATAAGACTTTGCCCTTGGTAAGAAAAGACCCAGTTAACATATGCTTCAGCCGCTTTCATATGAGGAGCCCCGTTTACTATACCCATTGCTGTAGGCCCAAGAATGTTATCGTTAACAAGTATAGCCTGCAGTGGGTATCCATCTAACTCTTTATAGAGTGGTGCCGCGTTTATCCAATCTATTGTTATAGCAGCACCGTCTGTGCTTTGTCCCAGTACTGTTTCTGCATGCTCATCATCAGGAGTTATTGGAGATACTACGTTTGACATGAAGTTTTTAACATAATTTTCAAAAGCTGCAGTTCCGTTCTGCATACCATACTTAGATATGTATATCTGCCAGATCAAAGAAAAGAATCCTAGTCCTGTAGTAGTTGAAGTAGATGGGTTTTCAATTATTATATGGCCTTTGTAAACTGGATTTAATAGATCCCACCAAGATTTTGGCATAGGCAGATTGTACTTTGACATCTGCTGTGTGTTAATTATTATACCAAGAATGTTATAAGTGAACGAATACCAAGTCCAGTCGCTTGAGTACAATGATTTTGCATTAAGGTATGTTTGATCATTTTTAACTGCAGGCGGTATATAAGATGCTAAAACACCCTGCTCATCTGCTCCAATATATGCCGATGGTGCGCCACCGAACAAAACGTCTGCAACCGGGCTAGATTTTTCCGCAACCAATTTACCGACTAACTCGCCCATTGATGCATATAATGGTACCACTTTTATTCCTGTATCAGCTGTAAAGTTATTGAAATAGGGCTGCGCAACATTAGCACTATAATCTGCATATATTACCACTACCCTTTGAGATGCTTGCTGCATTTGATAGTAATAGTAATACACGCCACCGATTGCTGCTACAATTATTACGATTATGACAATTGCTATTGCTATTCTACTTATAGCAGATTTCATTAAAAATAATAAATTAGAATTAAATATATACTTTTCTATATTGAATTACATATTTTTAGTATAATAATGATCAATATTTATTAAAAAATGCCACATTTGTAATATTTTAATAAAATATTTGTTATTTTATAAACATTTTTACAAAAATTTAAACTTAAATCTCAATATTTAATATTAAAGTTTTCTTCAGTTTCTTTCAACGCCTTATCAAATATCTGGACTACTTTTTCTATTTCTTCTTTTTCTATCGTTAAAGGCGGCGATATAGCAAATCTGTTCCTGTAGTATCCGGCTTTTTTAACCAATACCCCCATCTGCAATAGCTTCATCGTAAGCCATGTAGTTTCCTTAGTAGCAGGAGTCTTTTTTCTATCTTTTATAAATTCCATCCCTATGTAAAGGCCTTTACCCTGTACTTCTCCGATCATCGGGTGCTTCCCTTTAAGTTCATTTAATAGTTTGATAAAATATTCGCCGTTAACTCTTGTTTTTTCTATAATGCCATTCTGCTCAATAAATTGTAAAGTGGCTAAAGCTGCTGCCACACCAACAAAATATCCAGCAAAAGTTGAAGAATGCGCTCCTGGACCCCATGAATCCATTATTTCTTTTCTGCCAACGGTGGCTTGAAACGGCAAACCTCCTCCTAGAGCTTTTCCTATTATTGTTATGTCTGGTTCTATTTCAGGATAATGCTGTATAGCCCACCATTTTCCGGTCCTCCCCATGCCGGCCTGTATTTCATCTACTACAAATAGTATTCCGTGCTCTTTTGCTAACTTGTACAAGGATGGCAGCCAGTTCTTGGGGGGTATATAATAACCAGCCGCGCTCTGGAAGGGTTCTATTAAAAACGCTGATATGTTGCACAGACCCTTAGAAGAATCACATAAACCATAATATGATGAACTTAACATATAATCTACATAATGCAAGCATTCATCAGCACAATCTTCTTCCTCAAAATTTCCACATGGACATCTATACCCATATGGAAATGGTATTCTAGCAACTCCTATATCTAATGAAGGTACTGGATACTGCTGGAACCATGTAGAAAAGCTATGGGTAAATGGAACAGTACCAATCGTACGACCGTGATAATCCCCGTATTGGGTTATTATGTAAGGCTTACCTGTGTATATCCTCACTAATTTTATTGCTATTTCATTAGCTTCGCTACCAGTCAGCGAATAAAAAACTTTTTTGTCAAAGCCTCCTGGAGTTATCGAACAAAGTTTTTCACCAAGCTTTATCCTTTCCTCTGAAAACATTTCTGCATATTGTGGTAGCTTTTCATATTGTTTTACTATAGCTTGAAGAATCTCTTGCCTTTTATAACCAACGTTATTAACCGAAAATCCTGCCATAAGGTCTATGTAGCTTTTTCCATCCACATCGTAAACAATTGCTCCTTCTCCGCTTCTATCAATTATCGGTGTCGTTTCAAATTCTGAAAAAGCCATAGCGCCTAGGCTTTCAACCTTTAGAGCTCTCTTTATAAGGTCTTTACTTTTTGGTCCTAAACCCCACTCATCAGCCGCTTTAAGAATTTTTTCAGGATCAGGAATCATACTTTTTAGTTCTTTTACAGTTTTATCCTTTAAGTCATCCATAAAGTTAGTGACTTTAAAACTGTATTTACGTTTTTCTAATTCCATTTACATTTTCTAAATTAAGAATTAAACGCGCCTATATCAAAACCGAATATGAATTAACATATTAATTAACTGCTTTAAGCTAAAAGGTTTGAAGTACATTTTGAAGAGGACAATCGTAATTAAACATAGAAAAAGATTTAGATACCTTAAACAGATTATTTCATATGGCAGATCTAATTTTAGGAGGAAGCAACTCTAGACATATAGCTTTTAAACTATCTGAAAAAATGAAGGTAAATTATTCGCCAGTTGAAATAAAGGAATTTCCAGACAGTGAACTTTATGTTAGGGTTCCAGTCGATGTAAAACAAAAAGAAGTTATTTACGTTAACAGCCTTCAGCCAAATCCAAATAGATCTCTCATTGAAACTATCCTAACTTTGGACGCTATAAAAAAACAAAATCCAAGATCTATAATAGCGGTAATTCCATATTTAGCTTATGCAAGACAAGATGAAATGTTTAATCCAGGAGAAGCAGTAAGCATATTTACTGTAGCCGATATGTTCAAATCTCTTAATGTTGATGAAGTTATAACCGTAGACATGCATCTTCACAGAATAACTGAACCATCTAAGGTTTTTGGTTCAAAATTTATGAATATTACAGGCGTACATGAAATTGCAGAATTCATAAAAAGGCACTACAAATTTTCCAATGCCGTAGTTATAGGGCCTGATGAGGAAGCAAGACAATGGGCAAGCATTGTAGCAGAAGATTTAAACATCGACTATGGCGTTTTTACCAAAAAAAGATTATCAGGAAGAGAAGTACAGGTTGAAGGTAAAGTTGATATAAAGGGCAAAGACGCGATAATTATAGATGACATAATCAGCACTGGCGGAACAATAATTGAAGCCTCAAAACTTCTAAAAAATCTAGGAGCGAACGACATTTATGTTGCGTGCGTTCACCCATTGCTAGTTGAGGGAGCTTACTACAGACTGGTTGAACAAAATTTTAAAGCAATAATAGGTACTGATACCGTATTAAGCTCAATCAGTTTTGTTGATATCCATCCAGCTATAGCTGAGGCTTTGAGCAAATTAGCTTAAATAAAAAGCTATAAACAAATTTTGAACATGTCTTTTAATCTTATATATAATTCTTTATATATAACATAATTTTTTTCGATAAATGAAATCCTTTCAAAATCAATTTTGTATCCAAAAATCGACTTTTGCCCAAAAGATTTTATATCTTCCCATTTGTAATTTTTAGAGGCGACCATTGACATTTTTGCATCGCCTATTGTTTCGTCACATTCTTCAACTTTGATCATTGGGACTCCTAATACTGAAGGAAGAGTTTTTTGCACTATCTTTAGGTTTGATAAACCTCCTGTTAAGTAGACGTTATCGAATCTGTAGCCTAATTCTTGCAGTATTTCATAATGATTCTTCATTGAAAAAGCTATAGATTCTATTGCCGCTTTTATAAAATGCATTTTATTATGCAGATTAGTAACCCCAAATATCACTGATTTTGCGTAAGGATCAAAAATTGGAGTTCTTTCGCCCAAAATATATGGAAGCATGACCAAACCGGATGTGTCAATTTCGTTTTCAGAAAAATATTTGTCAATTTTTTTAAACTTGCCTTTCATTCCTACAAGGGACATTATGTAATCAAGAAATATACCTGCAGCCGAAGTGCACCCGTTAACATAATATAATCCAGGTATTGGGCTAAGATCTAGATAAAGCCTTTTATCAGGCTTAGGATTTGTTGTTGAATAGTTAATTACGCCTGTGGATCCAAGAATTAACGCGAGTTTATCTTTATCAAGCATGTTTAATGATACTGAAGAACCTATAAAATCTATCGTGCCAGCATTAACGTTAAATTCTTTCCCATCTATGTTGAATGGTTCTAGCGTCTCGCTTAAATCGATGTAATCGGGCAACATTTCTCGTTTAAGGTTCATCGCATCAAGTATCTTTTCTGAAATTTCTCTTTTTTGAAAATTTAATACTCCTTCTTCTTGAAGCATTGTAATGTCGGTTATAACCTTATTCGTAAGCTTACATAATATAAAAGTAGTAAGTTCAATAAATTTCCATGTTTTTTCGTAAAGGTTAGGATAGTTTTTCCTGAACCACAAAATCTTAGGCAGCCATTGCTGATTGTTAACAGGATTCCCATTTTCTTTAAATACCGTATCTCCTATTGAAATGCTTAATTCTTCGATTTCTCTTTTTGCTCGGGTATCATTGTAAAGAATGCCACGATATAGCGGATAACATTCGTTATCTATAGGAATAAATACAGGCGCCATAGAAGAAAAACCTAAATATATTTTATTGGTTTTTACGTACTTTAGAAGCTTTTTTACGAATCTCCTGAATAAGAAATAATATTCAAAAGGATCTATTTCAGTCCATCCAGTTTTTGGAGATAATATCTGAGGAGCTTTGGACCTTACAGTTATTAAATGAGTACCATCCTCATCCAGGACAGATCCTTTTATAAAAGACGAACCTAAATCCACTCCTACATAATTAAACTTAGACATTGATTAACTGAAAATCACATGCTATATAAAAAATTTTTCTTCTAATTCAGTACTTCCGCAAGTACAGCATTTCAATTATAATTAACAATGTAATTGATGATTTTTATTTTTGATTAACTTTGGTTTAATGCCATATAGCTTTGTTTTTGGTCAAATTTTAGCCGTCAGTTTATAGTTCAAACTAAGGACCTCATATTAGCTTATTTAATTTCTTATTCAGGAGGCCCCAGTCCGCTTACTATTATTATTTCCGTTTTAACCATATGCTTGAAAAAGTACACTGTTAAGGCTGTTCCTTGAACTTCAACCCTTGTGAGTATCCATAAGTTGTAGAGAATTATGGAGAGCATGAAGTATATCACCCTTAGCGTAAAGTTCCTGCTAGTCGTCTTAGCTTCAAATCCATCCTCAACCCTGTAAGACGTTTCAATTCCCCACCTGTACCTGTACTCTTCGGGTATTACGCTGACAATCCTTTCAGGATCATCAAACTTTATGTTTGTTACAAAAGCTATGAACTTATCATCCGGCTTATCTTCTTCCCTTGACCCCTTCTTTTTTGTTATTACTAAATAAAACTTTGATCCTATTTCATATACAGATGGTATGTTACCTTTTGCGTATTCGTCAAGCATCCTCTTTACCCTTTCGTTCCTAACTGCTGGCATTATGAAGTTTATTCCCATGCTTTCAAGCAATTTTATCATTTCTGTTTTGAAAAAACCTCTGTCCATCAATAACACTGATGGCCTTGGCGAGCTTTCAAGCTATTTCTTTACTATATCTTCTTTAGTATTGAGCATTGGCAAGGAGTACAAAGTTAGCCTTTCCTTCTCATCTTTTCCTACAACGCTTATAGTAGCAAAAGTATGAAATGTATCTGTCCCGCTCTTATATTTGCTCCTCGTCACGTACATGTCTAACTTTCCATAATATGGCTCTTCAGTGAAGTCAACTGCCATCTTCATCCCATCTTTGGCATGACCGCTTAATATGATCCTGTTGGCTTCGTTTAAAGCATCAACTACATGCTTTAGGTCAAGGCTCTCTAGCCTACGTAGCAGTGTGTCTGGTGAAGGGAATCCCTTAGTGTATTTCAAAGATTCTGCAGATGCATTATTTATCGAGATATAAATCAAAGGCTTTATCATATTCTTGTGCTTTGAATTTTTTGCAAAGTTTATCCCAAGGTTATCTTTCAGAGCTTTAGAGCAAAGTTTATACAGCTCGCCAATTTCCTGTTGGGCCTCATTTGTTATACACTAAACCGTTAAAACTGATGAGGCCCCTAATAAATTTCCTCAGAAGAGTGAAGCATTATACTTGCGGGAGTACTGAAATTGCAGAACAAAGATACCTATGCACCATCTGGCGTATGGCCAAGGGAATCACAGTTTCAACTTAATCATTTTTAACCAGCAATCTTTATTGAATATTTCATGATATTGCTACTCAAGAACTGATCATGATGTTGAAACTTTAGCACCATTATTGTAGAAATTCAAATACACTGCAAAGTTGTCCTTTTTTACAAATCCACTTCTGCTCTGCTAAGTATGTGTTATGTTTGGGTATAGCTCTTAATATGTACCCTTCCTTAAAAGAGGTTCCTTAATAATGTAAAGCCCATGCAGAGCATCCTGCAATACCTGAGCGCACTCCTGCTAACTTCGGGTTTTCTCTCTTCAATTCAGGCAGCACGTTATGCTGTTTATCGAGGTCAGGCCCTAAAATGTTCAAGCCTTTCAAAATACCTCGATATGAAGCACCTACAGCTGGTTGTAAAGGGTTTTCTCCTGCCAGGGGTCCTAAAGCATGTGCAAAAGTCCATGCATTTGATTGGATAATTACTGGCTATTTCCTCTAAACCCCTAGCTTGCTTAAAAAATTAAATTTTTGGATAAAGCAGCTTAGGGGGTTTGCTTTTGCCAGCAAACTCAAAATAATAGGTATTTTCATGGATTAACCTTATCTTTTCTACGCAATCCTTAAGCCCGCTTTTGTCCCTCAACTGAACTGCAGGGTCAACCCTGAACCTTGCTCTTGGATTTACGCTGTGAACAAATTCTGCAATTTTTTGTACCTCTTCGCAACCTATAATGTTAGGATAATAGACCGTTTCAGCTACAACCTTTTCATCATTTCCAAACCTTTGATAGTTATTTAAAACTCTCCTGTTACTTCTACCAGTGAGCTTTATGTGTTTTGCTTCATCTATAGCCTTAATGCTGAACGTTATTCCCTTTGATAGCTGAAAGATTTCTTCATCAAGCAGTTCGCCGTTTGTTATCAGCCATGAATCTATGCCGTTCTCTTTCATAAGCCTCATTATTGCTTTGAGCTCAGGGTCCTGCGTCGGTTCTCCTCCTCCAAGGAAGGCCAATTTAACGCCGTTTTCTTTAAGTATTTTAAGCAATTCATCAATGTTGATGTACTTGTGCTCAATTCTGTTCAAGGTTTTAATTGTGGCTTCAGGAAGAGAAGTACACCAACTGCTTACGTTTCTTATACAGTAAGAACATCTCCAATCGCACACGTCGAACATCAAATACGCGCTGCCATCTTCAAACTGGACTATATGGTATATTGTGCTCATTAACCTGCATGGTTTATTTTTTCCATTAATTTATTTTTTGTTTAGACATGCTTTGTTGAATAATTATTTATAGCGCGGCTGTCAATTCTTTGCTTATGAACCCAAAAGACAGCCGCAAAAGGAAAACCAAAAAGAAAGATCATAGCATCAGTTATTGCAACTAACTATGGTATAGATAGGGTTCACAGAGAAGATAATAATACAGAAATATACGCAGTGGCTGTTGATCCTAGGGTAAATGAAGACGGTTACATAGTTCCTGGCCTTGGGGATGCAGGAGACAGGGCTTTTGGGGGACCTTAAATTAGAGCTGAAAACCAGAAAATAAACAGGCTTTAAAAAGAATGCAGAAAAGGCTATAACAATTAAATCGACATATTGATAAAGAAAACGACAAACCTACCTTCTAGGGCGAGAAGGAGGTCAGTTTAAGAAGAACTTACGCATGCTACAATCTTGGATATTATATCATTAGAGAGCTTGTCTATGTTTTCTTTCCCAAGCATGCGCTCAAGCATCCCTATGTCCACATTAGCCTTCCATTTCATAACAGAATAACCTTCATATTCAACAACTTCTATCGTTATGTCTATCTTAACTTTTAAGCCCATGGATCTCCCTTCGCCATGCATGCTTACTGTATTGTTTTGTGAAGAAATTACAAAGTTCATTTTAATCCCTATGTTTTTGAGATAGCTTACGCCAAACTCTTCAGGAACTTCAACCTTAAACTTTGCAGTAAACTCAGTAGGCGATTTTATTTCAAGACTTTCAAGGTTTGGTATGCATTTGCTGAAAGAAGAAGGGTCTTTAAGGAACAAAAGAAGGTTTGGTCTTTTTACTTCGTTTTGTCCGCTAAGTTCAATCATTTTGGAGCGCCTCCTCTAATCTAGAAAAAGCATAACCGTTGCTATATAATTCATCTCCTATTGTATTTCTTAAAGCATACATCGAAAGACCATCAGGTATAGGCGTTGTTGACGTCGTGCTCTTTGATTTAACTCCAAGCTTTTCGCTAGTCACATCAGATAGCTTTTCTGCCATAAGTCTTGAAGTAGTAAGCTTTCCGCCCACTATCGTAAGCATGTCGCCCTCATCATAAATCTCAAAATCCCTGGTAGCTGACCTTGCATCGGAACTCTTTAATAAAGGCCTAACAGAGTAATAATATCTTTTTGGTTTTAGCTCAGAAAGCTTAGGAACCATAGCGCTCCCTTCTTCTATTAGATACTGAACATCCTCATTTTCTACCTGGACATTATCGGGATCTTCAACAACCTGAGCTGTTGTGCCTAGAATGCTAGTTTCGTAATACGGGACAATAATGTCGCCGTCTGAAGGAGGCCTTAACCGGTTCAAAACCATGCTGTTAAGCCTTTTTTCAAACACTAGCATAACACCTATGGTTGGCATTAGCTCCACAACCTTGCTTTCTTTACTGTGCATAGCAGATATTTGTGGAGCCCATGGCCCTGCGGCGTTTATTATAACTCTTGATTCAATTTCCCTTTTTTCGGTTATTACTTTTGAACTAATAATTCCTTTAACCTTTTCATAAAGCAAAAATTTTGCACCTTTATGTTTTGCTGCATAAGCAACGCCCGCAAAAAGTTTGAACGGATCAACAACTTTGTCAGGAACCTGTACAGCATACTCAACTTCTGTGCTAAGGTTTGGTTCAAGTTGCAACGGATTACTGACTTCGCTGTAAGGTATTTCTGCTTCATCTAGCCCTTTAACAAACTCGTCTATAAAAGACTCATCATCACCTTTTATTGCAACAAAAAGGCCTTTAGTATCAAATATAGCATGCGGAGCTATTCTGCTCAATATTATGTTTTCTTTAATGCATTGTTTTGCAGATGTCATATCGTTTGACACATACCTTGCGCCACTGTGAAGAAGCCCATGCATCCTGCCTGAAGTACCGCTGATCAAACCTGACCTGTCTATTACCGTTACTTTTATGCCTCTGAGGCTTAGGTCAAGCGCCGTAAAAAGACCTGTAGCACCTGCGCCTATAACTACTACGTCAGTTTTCATGATTTTATTCTAGTTTCTTGTTTTATAAATATATTTATAATAGGAATTACGTAAATAAAATTATGAAATGGGTTACGAGGAAAAAAGCGATGGTGGACAGAATAGCTTGTCCTTGGCTTATAAAAAAATTCGTTGATAAAGAAGCCCAGTTCATTTTTGGCCTAAACGGTCAGACAGCATCATTTTGGCAACCGCCCATTCAGTGTTTACCTAATAATAATTAAATGATTCATGTGTGCAAAGCCTCTTGGCAATGTAATTGCGCGCAAATGCTCAAGTAGGCGCGCAACCAAACAAACACCTGACCTCCTCACCGCCTTAAAAGGCGATGGTTCCTTCAAGTCGGATCATAGGTTCGTGGTTTACCGCCTTCATTTTCATGACTTCATAGCTAGTGGTTACCCACCCCGCTCCGCTCGTCCAGCGATAGACCACAGGCTGTGCCTTCAACCATTTACCCCTATCCTCAACGGACTCGGGAATATGTAGAATGTTTATTGCTCCGTTCAGATCAGCGTTTATTACTTTCCCTGTGTGAGGACACTTGAACAAGCCTCTTTCAATCCTTCCGTTTTCGTGAATTTCCCCACACAGGGAACACGTCTTAGATGTATTTTCTTCATTCACAAGCTTAACCTTTATTTTGTATTCTTGTGCAACGTCCTTGATTCGCTTTATTATTGCAAGATAGCTCCAGAAGTTTGTATTCCTTTCGTTTCCTTTATCCTGAGCTATGCCCTTTGGGTAGCCGATGTATATTTCCCCTACACCTTTGTCATACAGTGTCTCTACAACTTCTCTAGCTAGCCCTTCTCTAGCGTTCTTAAGCAAAAGAGAACGCTTATTGTATAACATTTCAAGTTTCCTACTAGTTTTCAAGCCATGCCTTGAAAGCCTCTTTTCTTCTATTGAGATGCGCTTTGTTATCTTCTTGAATTCTGAAAGCACTGAACCGCCCTTGAAAAGCATCCATGAACCGTCTTGAACAGCAACGGTTGCAAGGTTTATAACGCCTAGGTCTATCCCTGCTTTCATTTTGCCTTTTGGTTTATTATTTACTTTTACACTCACAGGAATCCTTGCGTACCACTTTCTCCTTACATTATCGTAAAATATTTCAAGGGTTCCCTGTTTGCCAACCCACTTAAGCTTGCCATTGAACTTTAGTCTCAGCTTGAAATCCATAAGGAATATTTCGTTTCCTTCAATCCTGTACCTGTCATGTCTAATCAAAAGAAATAAGTCATCTTTCTTTTTATGTGGAGGCTTTGGCTTCAACCATTTAGGCAATTCCCCTTCTTTCTTCTTTTTGCTTAGCTCAAAAAAGATTTCCACGCAGAAGCGTTCTTTCGCGTTACTTGCTGAACGTTTGCCCCGTGCAATACAGCCTTATATTTTTCATAAACGATTTTTTCTGTTTTTGCAAAATCTACAGGCTCGTGCTTTTTGTACTGCTCAAGCCTTAACTTATTAACTTCGTTCCAGCAATCAACGAATGCCTTTCCGAGAGCCGTTAGTTTAGCTTTTGTATCCTTTCCAGCAATGAGGCGTACTGTGTTCGATCGGCGCATGCTTTCTGTTATTTTATCCTAATTAAAGTATATAAATACTTTAGCCTTTTTCATGAGAAAACTCGTTAGCAAGGACTGAATAGTTCAGCATCCCCGCCTCTAGAAGAGGCGAGGCTTTCGTTCATTTTGTAAAGTTGTTAGTATGTAGGCACATAAACGAAAAGTTTATTTGCCGGGGGAGGGCTTTGAACCCTCGACCTCCAGATTATGAGTCTGGCGCTCTAACCAGCTGAGCTACCCCGGCTTTATAATAACATCAAATTTTGTGATTTAATACTTTTTCGCTTTGTTTAGGGTTTGTTAGTACAAAAGCTGAAAGTTTTTCAGCATGATTATAAGGCGCTTAATACGATATTGTCAAGCATGAGCAGTGTTTCTATGATCAAGGTGCCGCTTTACCTTGTTTCGATACTTCCTGTAATTTATGCGTGGATTAAAACAGGGTTCAAAAACCCTTTTCTTTTTGCCTTAATAGTCATTTTCGCCTTAGCTTCTCAGCTTTCAATGAACATCGAGATGGATTTAGAAGATCAGAAAAGGGGTATGAAATGTTTTGAAAGCGAACCATTATTAAATGTCGGACCTTGTCATGTGATACTTTTCAAACAAAATCATCTTAATATTATAAGAAAAGCCTCGCTTGCAGCTATGCTCATCATAGCGGTTGTTGTGCTTGCATTTACCCGTATGCTTGTACTGCTACTTTACGGATTAGCAGGAATAGTTTTGATGTACGCCTACCTAAAGAAGCCCCTTGAACTTTACAAAAGGGGAGTGGGCGAAGTTTCGACTTTTTTTGACTTTGGACCTATTCTGGTTCTGGGATCTTATACAGCGCTTGGAGGAGTTTATTTGAACAGCGTACTTATACCTTCTCTAGGTTTCGGACTTATAGCGTCCTCCATAAGGTATTCCCATCATATAGTGGAAGAAGTAGAAGGCTCCAGAAGAAAAAGGTTTTACCCTTACGCTCACGCTTTGCTGCTGGTACTTTCATCCTTAACAGCTTTGAATCTTCTTAAAGCAGCGCTTCTGATTCCTGTTGCCTTACTGGTTTCAGTTTATGCATCAAGACACAGACTAAAAACGTGGGCTGATTTGCTTTACCTTTTATATTTTTCAGCGATTTCTTTATCTTTTTGGGGTTAAGGAGGCGAAAGACCCCTTCCGTTACAGTAGATCAAAACTTTTTTAGTGCAGGATGGCTGTTTAACGTTATGGACAGCATAAACAGCATCCTGCGATCTAATAATGGTAACAAGTACTTATTATGAGCCTATCGACAAAGCTATGAACATAAAGGCTCGAGATAGATAATCTATAAAGTAATAGTTCTTTCTTCAACGATGAACTCTTATGTTGAGGGGACTGCTTCATCAATTGATGTATGCGGACAGACTGTAAGGAACAACCTAAAAGAGTAGGACCCAGAGCGAGTTCTAAAGTACAATGAAGAAGTAATAAAGAAGATGAAGGAAATGGGGGCGTTCAGAAAGCCTGTAATCGTTGCCATGGACTGGCACGACATAATGTTCTACGGCGATTCTAAAGCTGAAGGAGTAAAAGGGACTAATCATAAAGACGGCTCTAACTGGGCTTATCAGTTCGCAACGGCAGCTGTCGTTATGGGAGATGAAAAGTTAACAGTTGCTGTTACGCCTGTAACTAACGAAAGTAAGGTTGAACATGTGAAGAGACTTTTATCCAAGGTGTTTGAGCTTGGCATAAAGGTCAAGATCCTTCTTTTAGATTCAGGATACTACACAGTTGATATAATAAATTACCTTAACGCTAACGGGATAAATTTCATAATGAGGGCAATAGGGAAGTTCAAAGAGGGGGATGACTTAATTTACA
>JAWDMM010000012.1:0-23039 GCA_046536595.1 Nitrososphaeria archaeon
ATTCCTGGAATGCTCATCAAAAGCTTTGCATCTTCATTGTCATTTGCAATCTCCTTTATTTTGTTTGATATATCATCTATTTCCTTGTTTAAAACTTCAAGGACGTTTAGGTAACCGTTTATCTTGTAATCGTTCAGCTCCCTTAACGTTTTAATGAATTCTTTTGTGAAAGGAGACGCATTGATCTTTATGTTGTACATCAGCAAATGAGCGTGTATTCTGTTCTTTATTATTGACCTAACTCTTACAAGGCTTGCCCTGTACCTGACCATCTCCCTTAGCTGCATCAATTCCATAGGAGGTATGTAGCTTTCCGCTATATATCCTCCCCTTAGCAGGTTTGCAAGAGTAAGAGAATCTACCTTATCTGTCTTTACCTTTGATTCAGCTATAGCCTTGGTCTTTAGCGGGTTTGATAAGGTAACGTTGTGTCTTTCAGATAATATCCTATATGCCCAGTACCATGTTGAAGAGCTCTCTATTACTATGTCCGATCCAAATGGTATTGAGTCTGAAAAGTTTCTTAGGCTATCTGGTTCAGACTTTATTTTTACTTTATTTAACACAGTGCCATTTTCATTCATTACAGTTGCATTTATAGTTGCCTTATGAAGATCCAATCCAACGTACATATGTTTTATGTCAACTGATTTCCTAATATTCTTAATCCTGCTCACATATTACTAGTTCACAAACGAGCATAAAGCTTCTATTAATGTTTATCCATTTTAGCGTTAAAAATTTGTTTGCCGTCCTATAAATTCCCGTAAAGATAAAAGCTCGAAAAATAAGTTTTGCTGATAAAGATTAAAAGTTAAAACAGCAATATCTAAACTATAAAGTGTTGAATAAGCTGAGGATTTTATTTATAGTTTTGGTATCGGCTTCTGTTGGCCTAGGTATGATAATATTGATACTTGCTGCCACTACAGAAAAGGCTCCTGATCTAGGGGAATTATTTTTGCAGCTCCTTACCGGGAGGGCTTCTCCTAATATACCTTTTTTTGTACCTTTATCTTTCCTTCTATTTTTCTTGGCTACTTTAGCAAGTAGCGTAGGCGTAGTTTATTTTTTGATAATGCCCGAGATTCAAAATAAAGGTATCATCGCAGATGAATCCGAAGATATTCTATCTTTTCTTTTACCTGACGAGAAAAAAATAGTTGATATTTTGATAAAACATGATGGCGAATATTTGCAAAAGCTTATTTCGAAAGAAGCCGGTTTTACCAGAGTCAAAACACATAGGGTCGTGGTAAGGCTTGCTCAGAGAGGCATAGTTTCTTTGGAAAAACGCGGTAACACGAATATTATTAGGTTAAATATAAAAAATATAAAAGCAAAAAAATAAACTAAAGTTTTATTTAAGATCCATTATAGGAAAGCGCGAAAGCCCCGCCTATTATTCCGAGAATAGCCCCTATTACGAAACCTCCCATTCCAAAAAAACTGAAGATTGAAAAGACTATTATTAATATACCCCATGTCGTGCTTTCTGCCGGTTTTGATTTAAGCATAAATGCTGAGATTAATACTATTATGCCTGATACTAGGCCTAAAAATAGCATCATACCAAAAGCTAAAGTGGGCCAAGCAAAGAAAATCATTCTGTGATATGTTGCAGCTATTAAAAATAATGGAAACATAAATGATACAAAAATACTGCTCAGTATCATGAGTATTCCGGCTATTAAAGATAGCGTATATGCTGTTCTCGGATAATTCTGTTGGTTAGTTGACATTTCTATCACCAGACACAAGTTGAATACTTTATATTTATAGATGTTCCCTGTAACGTTTTAAAGATTTAATTTTTTGTTATTGCAACAAAAAGGTTTTTTTATTTAGCATATAATATGAAATACATTGAAACAATGTGAAACGATTTTTGTCGTTCATTTTATTTTTTTATAATATCATTGTTATATGTAACAACAATTTTTTATGCGCGGTAAAAAAAGCTATGAATAAACATTATTTATTTTTAGGAAGGTCTTGAAAATATTATGTGCATCATGGGTTTAGATCGCATTAGCCATTGTCTTATCAAAGTTGAAAATTTGATTTTATAATTATGTATAATCCCCTACAGAAACACTTATAAAAACTCTGAGCTAAACATTTTATTAGCCGGTGTATAAACTACCCAGCCCTCACGGACTGGGTCTCTAGTAAAAAGATGAATAAAAGTTAAGATGAAGAAACCAGACTTGTCTGATATAATGATGACAAAAAAATTCTGATTTTATGCTCAAAAAACTTTATCTATTGCTTGCTATTTAATTTAATCATGCTCGACGAAGAAATTGCGCATTTTGCCATTCAGTATTCATCTAAGCTCGGTTTTAAATACTGTGAAGCTAGAGTGCAGCGAGATACTTACACATCTCAGAGTTTAAACAACGGAGTTCCAGATGTACCATTAAAGGGCGATTTTTACGGCATTGGAATCAGAGGGATTTATAAAGGCGTAATGGGCTTTGCATCTACAAATGTTTTTACAAAAGAATCTGTTACTGAGGCAATAGAAAACCTAAAAAGAACACTAGAAAGCGTTGCCGCAACCAGAAAGAACGAAAAGATAAAAATGTCTGAAGAAGATGTTTTAACAGCCAATTGGGCCGTAGATGAAAGAACAAGGTTCGAAGACTTAAGTTTAGATTGGTTCTTAAAGAAAACTAAAGAGTTAGACGAAGTTGCAAAAAGTGAAACAAAAATAAAACAGCGGCTCATCAAGTTAAGCGGAAGTCTGCAGCTTAAGTACTTCGTTAACTCTGAAGGCACGATAGTTAGAGCCAGGATCCCGAGGTACCTTCTTACAGCATTTATTACTGCTCATGAATCTTCAGACATAGCTCAGAGGTTTATTGAAATAGGTGGAAGCGGTGGGCCTGAAGTTCTCGACAGGCTTAATGCGTCTGAAAAGTTTGAAAATGAAGTAAAAACTATAGCAAAAATCGTTGGAAAAAGAAACTCTATAAAAGAAGGTACATATGACGTGATTGTGGGACCGGAAGTCGCAGGTATAATGGCGCACGAATCTATAGGACATCCTTTTGAGGCTGACCGCGTGAGAGGAAGAGAAGGTGCACAGGGAGGAGAATCCTATCTAAGGGATATAAAATCTAACAAAATAGGTAGTTCTGAAGCTAACATTTCAGATGATCCCACAATACCTTTTTCATATGGATATTTTCTTTTTGATGAAGAAGGCGTTAAAGCGAGAAAAAAAGAGCTGGTTAAAGAAGGATCAGTTAAAGAGTTGTTAAATAACAGAGAAACAGCTGGTGATTTGGGCATAAAAAGTAATGCATCAGCAAGGGCAGCAAATTATACTGTGGAACCGATAATAAGGATGTCAAATACATATGTTGAACCCGGCGAATGGACTTTTGAAGAAATGATAAAAAATGTAAAAGATGGTCTGTTTATAAATTCTTTTATGGAATGGAATATAGACGACAGACGGCTTAATCAAAGATATGTTGGATTTGAAGCATATAAAATATCCAATTCAGAAATATCTGAACCAGTAAAAGGAGTAATTATAGAAACAACAACTTTAAACCTGTGGAGCAAACTTTATGCAAGGAGTAAAGAACTAGAGTTTTCTGCTGCTACATGCGGAAAAGGCGACCCTGAGCAGGGAGTTCCTGTTTGGACAGGAGGACCATATTTATTGTTTAAAGGATTGACTCTGAAGGTGAGATAAAAATGATCGCAGATAAGGTTAAGAATTTGGTTAAAAACTCTGTTGAACAGTTCTCGATAATAGAAAATGATGTTGACGAGTACATTGTAAGATTTTATAACGGAAAAGTATCAATAGCGGCTAAAAACAAGGTTCTATATTTACAGATACTAGCAACTAAAGGCAAAAAGAAAGTTTTCAAAGTTATTACTGATATGAGCTCGTTGGAAAACGGCGTTGAAGATGCGTTAAAGACGCTTGAACTAACAGAAGAAGGAGAAGTTCCAGAAATATATCCTAAAACATCATATTCTAGCAAAAAAATTTCAGATAAAGAGATAGAATTTGAAGAAGCTCTGGACAAAGTCATAAGTTCGATAGAACAGGCGTACACATTAGGAATAGACAGAGCAGCGGGAATAGCAAAACTTTACAAGACAAAATATTATCTTTTAACATCAACTGGAAATGAAAAAGAAGAGACCAGAACAGATTATATTTATTATGTAAGAGCCTTTAAAGGTAATGGCAGTGGTTTTGGTAACTCCGTTTCGACATCGATCAAGCGTTTTGACCCTAGCATTGCAGCGACAGAAGCCGCCGAATATGCGGCGAAGTCAGAAGCTCCGAAGCATATCTCAGAAGGAAAATACACTGTCATACTTTCTCCCCCAATAGCTTCAACGATATTTGAGCTCGTAGCAGGAATGTGCTCTGCTTATTCTATAGACGTTGGTTTTTCATTTCTGAAAGATAAAATAGGGGAATTTATAGCACCAGAGGAACTAAACGTGACCGATTATGGACAGATAGAGGATGGAGTTAACAGCAGATCTTTTGATGATGAAGGAACTCCTACCAGCACTACAAAGCTAATAGAATCAGGAAAGTTTGTTTCTGCGATACATAATTCTATTACAGCAAAAAAATGGGGAACCAAAACAACAGGCAATGCGGGAATAATAGACCCATCGCCTTGGAACGTGGTAGTTGAAGGTGGAAGTACAGATATAAACGAAATGATAAAAGAAATAAAAGAAGGGGTCTTTATAACAAACAACTGGTATACTAGATTTAACAACTATAGAACTGGCGAGTTTTCCACAATAATACGTGACGCCGCTTTCTATATTAAGAATGGGGAAATTAGCCACCCCGTTGCAAACATAAGGCTTTCAGATTCTTTGCCAAGGTTATTAAACTCGATAAAGATGATATCTAAAAATACTAGCTGGATCAAATGGTGGGGGGAAGTAGTAACTCCTGTAAAATCGCCATATATTTTGGTAGATGGCACAACTTTAACGGTGCCTTAAATGGTGTCAATCATAAAGATAGAAAGGGAAAGCTTAAGCCCTTTAAAGGGAGAAGTGCTGGATCTTGATGGATATTATTATAAGTTGTATAAAAACGGTAAGCTTTTAGCCTCTTTTGATTTAATAGAAATTATTAATTCATTGGTTGATTCGCTTTTAGAATCGAAAGAACTGTACATAATTTCATACGATACTTTAAGCTTCATATTCATGAAAAAGTACGGAAGGAGAAGATATAAACTCTTTCTAAGCAATTTTTTGCGTGCAATAAGGGTTATGGAGTGTTCAACACAGGTAAAAGCTACATTTATAAGGTATTCAGAACCCGTAAAGAACGATCCAGGAAATTTAGAAGATTACTCAAAAGATTGTTATTAAACGGCTTTTACCTGCCTTACCATAGGTGGCCTGTCTTTTTTAAGCACTCTGTAACCGCATATGCACTTAATCTCCGGTAAAGATTCAAGTTCGCTCAAAGGCGTCTTTCTTCCACACCTCATACAAACGAACAGTATACCAGTTTTTTCCTCTTCTGACATGCCAGAAAAACTTTCTATATACTCTAATTTAAGCTTTCTTTTAAAATCGATGTTACTTTCTGTACTATGTCTTCGTTAACAATCGGATTAGCAGGTAGCGATAAGGTTGTTTTTGAAACCATTTCTGTCTTTGGTAAGGGCCCTCCATAGTTATAAGATGGGGTCTTATGCACAGGCGGATCATAGTAAACTCTGGCATCTATTCCTTCGCGTTTTAGATTTTCCAGAGCCTTCTGTCTTTTTGGATGAAGAATCGTAAAAAGGTACCAGTTGTACTTTGCTCCATCTCTTATTGGGGGCAATGTTATTTTATCTGAAAGTTCCATAAGATACTTAAGATAGAGAAATGCGTTCTTTTCGCGTGCTACGAGGAACTGAGGTAAACGTTTAAGCTGAACGCTGCCTATTGCAGCGTTTATTTGGGGCATTCTAAAATTAAGTCCAAAAGTGGTTATTGAGCCCGTCTTATCAAATCCATGGTTTCTTATTTTTCTTAGCGAATCAGCAAGCTCATCGTCATTCGTAGCTATAGCACCTCCCTCCCCAGTTGTCATAACTTTACCCGGATAAAAGCTAAAACATCCCATTTTTGACAAAGTACCGCTCATTTTTCCCTTATAAGAACTTCCGAGCGACTGAGCAGCATCTTCAATAACAGTTATACCAAATTCTTCTGCTATCTCAAGAATTTCATCCATGTTCGCTATATGTCCGTATAAATGAACAGGAACTATCGCCTTCACACGTTTATTGACTTTTTTTCTTATTTCTTTTGTATCAATTGTATAATAATTATCTATATCCGCAAAAACAGGTCTGGCTCCTACAGCTTTAACAGCGTTTGCTGTTGCTACAAATGTAAGCGAAGGAAGTATAATTTCATCACCAGGTTCTACTTTTGCAGCATAAAGCGAAGCTATAAGAGCCGCTGTACCCGAGCTAACAGCTATAACATGTTTTACGTTTAAGTATGATTCAAGCGCCGTTTCAAATTCTCTAACGTATTTACCACCTTCGTAAGATTGATCTGTAAAATAGCGTTCGCTGATTACTTTTTGGGCCGCTTCTTCTTCTTCTTTGTCCATTATGGGTGTGTTTATGGGTACTTTGGACATTACTTATACTCTATAGTTAAGACTTCTCTTAAACATTTCTGATCTAAGGTTTATGTACGTTTTTTAAAAACGCCCTTGCTATTATTTTTGATACCCTTAGAGGTTCAGGCGTCCTACCGCTTATAACAAAGCTCTTTATTATGTGCTTAACTTCAAATTCATCAGCTCCCGAAAATCTGACCCAGTAATCGTATCCCAGAACAGAAATTTTACGTTGGGGCCCAAGCTTTCTATAAAGCTCTAGTTTATTTAGCTGGTTGTTTTTTATGAATGTTTCTTGGAGGTCTTTCCCCTTTTTGGATGTCACACATATAACTGGCATGTTTAAAGCGCTGCTTATGTAGATGTAATCTACTATGTTGTACATGCTTAAAATGCAGCCGTCTATCATTATGCAAGAAACATCATTCCTTTTAAGGCTATAAAAGCCATCTATTATCTTTTCTGTGGCGTCATCGCCTCCAATTTTTGGGTTTTCGACAAACAACGCATCTAAAACAAGATCTTTTCTCATTATGGTACCAACTAAATAGCTTACGTCTTGTTTCAGATCAAATGATTCGGAGATGCCGAGCACCCTTGCTTTTTCCTTAAACAAGTTTGGCAATTCTAATAATTATCAATAAATTTGTAAATTATTAAAAAGCTAACCCCGTCAATTACCCTTACGGCCTCTTTAGTTCCAAAGCCCATTTTTAAGGCAAAATCGACAGATCTGTTTCCTACTAAATTTATTATGGAATTATTTAAGAGCAAATCTTTTAGCTGCATTTCATAAACTTTTTCTCCTGAAAAATATCTCGGATCAAGATATATTGAAAAGCCTCCCTCAGTAAGCTTCTTACCAATCAGTTCTTCATCTATAATATTTAGGACCTTATAATCGCCAGAAGCTTTTACATTAATTATAAATCCTGCTTCTTCAACCAACTGGCGATCTAGCACCACAGGCTTCACAAACTAAGAAAGTTATCTTTCTTTCTTTAACGAGTTTTGTATCTAGACTGCCACAAACCGGGCACGTTACGTAAAGTTTAATGTAGTAATTAAGGGCGTTTTTTATCGACGCCACATCTTTTTTACCAAAAATTATTACTTTACCCTCTTCATCAATAATCATTGCGGTTCCAAGCTCTTTTGCTATTATCATTATCATGTGTTTCGGATCTCTTCTAAGCGTATCTGCTATAGTTTTAAAGTTCCTCCAGAAAGTCCTGTTCCCTATGATGATAACGTCAGGAGCAGGTATATTTAACCTCTGAGTGACTACTGACGAATCCTTCCTTAAATAGTCCTTTATTCTATTGATAAGATCAAAATATGTTTGCAACTGTATTTTTGATTTTATTTTTTGCTTATAAAAACATTGCCATAAATTAATGTTGATCAGCTATTTTTGCAGATAGCAAAACAAAAAGTTTTGTAAGATCAGCATTCAAATTAAGAGATACTGGGTTCTATTTTGCGATATGTATAAATATAAGAAAAGCATAGCTGTGAAGGAAGAAGAATGGCTAGGCTACATTCAAGAAGGAAGGGAAAATCCCAGAGTCATAAACCGCCAGTTAGCAGACAGGCTACCTGGGTTGGTATGCAGCCAGAAGAAGTTGAAGCTTTGATAGTTAAATTAAAGAGAGAAGGTATGCCTAACAGCCAGATAGGAGAAACGCTTAGAGATGAATATGGTATACCTGGCGTAAAATATATTCTTAACAAGAGCCTTAAACAGGTTTTAGAAGATAATAAGCTTGTCGATCCTTTGCCAGAAGACCTTCTTAATCTTCTTACTAAAGCTCAAAGGCTTATAAGGCATCTTCAGGTTCATAAAACTGACAGAAAAAACAAACACGCGCTAGAACTCATTGAAGCCAAAATACATAGATTGGCAAAGTATTACAAAAGGAAAGGCTTATTACCTTTAGACTGGAAATATAAGACCGTAGTGGCACAGCTTGAATGACGTATAAATTAGGTTCGCAAGATAGTGTATTTGACGAGATAGCTCAGGTAATTTTAAAGATAGTAAAAAATAAACGTTTTTACATCGAAACAGTAAAAACTTTAGATGGAATAACGGCTTCCGCGATACTTTATAAGACGCTGATAGAGCAAGGGGCCAAAGTAATTGTTAGGTTTTCTCAGGCATCAACTAAACTATCTCAAATTCCTTCTAGCGACTATAAGGTGGGAATCGGGGTAAAGCTTGAAGGCGCGGACCTGCTCATGGGTATAGATGAAGGTATAACACCGGATAAATTTGGCTATGAAGGACTTTTTGGTGGATCACTTTCAGTTATGGCTCAGCTTTTGAGAGAAAAGATATCAACAAACCCAGCAAGCACATATCATTTAGCTCTGTTAGGTGCTTTCTCATCATTACAAGATGAAGATGAGGATAGATCTTTAAAAGGTCTAAACGAAATAGTCTTAGAAAAAGCGCTCCTTAGTAAGCTTATAGTTGAAGAAGAAAAATTTGAGCTTCCGTTTGGTGATCTCTTGCCTTTGCAAGATTCAATAGCATTAAGCTATGATCCTTATTTCAAAGGAATTACAGGCAATCAAAGCGTTGCTGTATCTGTAATCAAGTCTGCTGGCATAGACCACATTAAAGAAGGCAGGTTTATAACTTTACGAGATCTTAAATCTGAAGAACTTGAAATTATTGAAAAGGCACTTGAAAGGTATTCAACGACCAAGACTTTAAAGAGAAAATCTTATAGCAGATCACATACAGATGAGTCCTCCTTTGATTATAGTATAAGAGATATGCTTTTTATGCTTGAGCCATTGCTCGTAAAAAATGAGTTTACTAGGGCTTTTAATGCGTGCATAGATTCAAAAAAAGAATTTAACACAGAACTTTTTTATGAAAGTGTAGAAGAAACGAGCCGTTTGATTTCTATATTTAACACAATAATAAACATGAGAGAAAGGCTAGTTGATGAAGGATTTATCAGGAGAGTTGTAGGAACAGGCATGATAAATTTATCTCAGCTGATGTTTATTTATAAATGGGTTTATAGGTGGGACGACTCAAAAAACAAGGTTATACTTGCTGAAACAAATGAAGGACCAGAAGAAGTATTTATAACGTTGGAAAAAGACCCAATTAACGCTAATAACCTTCAACCACTAATAGAAAAATATAATGGAAGGATAGTAAGACAAATTCCTTTCATAATAATTTATGTAAATGTTATTAAGGCAGGTTTATTGTATGAAGACATGAGGAAAATGATAGCCGGGGTCCCCTAACCTGGTATGGGGCAGGCCTGGAGAGCCTGTGGCCTTAACAGGCCTTGTGGGTTCAAATCCCACCCCCGGCGCGTTAAGTTTTTTTGGTTTTAAGTTCATTTTTTATTTCATTAACAATTTGAGGAAGAACAGTTTCAGCTCTCCCCGTGATTATTATGTCAGCTAAGTTATCTTCTTCAGTCTGACCCTCGTTTATGATTATTAGCTTTGCACCTTTAAGCTTGGCATACAATGGAAGCTGGTTAGCAGGATATACAGAAAGTGAAGTACCTATAGCAAGAAAAACATCAGCTGCTTTGGCTAGCTCTATGGCCTTAAAAATAATTTCTTGTTTTAGCTGTTCGCCAAAAAATACAATATCAGGCTTTAAAAGACCGTTACAATTAGGACATAAAGGACTTTTACCAACAAAATTTTTTATAATTTTGTTTAAAGGATAAGTGTTGCTACATTTTAGACAGACAGCTTTTCTCAAGTTTCCGTGCAGTTCTATCACGTTTACAGAACCAGCTTTTTGATGAAGCCCATCAATGTTTTGTGTTATCACTCCGCATAATACATTTATTTTTTCAAGTTCAGCAAGAGCAAAATGTGCAGCGTTGGGATTAACTTCTTGTTCTAAAGCGAAAGTTTTTATAAAAAGATTCCAGACTTCATCTGAATGATTTATAAAATAATTTATTTCAAATTTTTCAGGGTCAATGGTTTTCCAGATACCTTGTGGTCCCCTAAAATCCCTTATTCCGCTAGCGGTGCTTATGCCGGCTCCAGTTAAAGCAACGGTGCATTTGCTGTTTAAAATGATTTTAGAAACCTCTTTTATCTCCATGACTGCCAATAAATAGTTAAAACCACGATTATAACTTTTAAAAACAGATTTATATAATCTATTCAATAAAGATCTTTTAATACGCAAGTAAAAGGGTTGATTTCATCTTTTTACCAGAGACGCCGTCCGTAAGGCGGTGGTAGTTCACAAACTAAGTAGATCTTCAAACGGTTTATAAAATGCGTAAAAGTATTTAACCATAACACTGAATCATTTTTTAGAGCGGGGGTCGCCTAGCCTGGTCAATGGCGCGAGGCTCAGAACCTCGTCCCGTTGGGGTACGTGGGTTCAAATCCCACCCCCCGCATGGTTTAACAGAATGAAAATAATCGAAATTGAAGAAAAAGAAAGGACAATAAAAATTAGAGTTGATAACGAAGATGATCTATGGGAGGTTTATAATATTCTTTACAAAGGGGATGTTGTTATAGGAAAGACAACGCGAGAAGTTAAAACACAAACATCCAGCTGGCGAAGACCTGTAACTTTAACGCTTTTTGTAGAATGGGCAGAGATGCAACCAATGACTAATAGGCTAAGAATTCATGGGACAGTTATAGAAAGCCCTGAAGACTTAGAAATAAAAGGCAAACATCACACTATAAACCTTGAACCAGGAAGCGTCATAACGATAATAAAGAAAGAAAGCTGGAACGAGCTCGACCTTAGAAGACTTAAAGAAGCAGAAAACAGGACCCTAGTAAATGCATTGCTGGCTTCAATAGACAGCGAAGATTTTGCTGTCGCAAGGTTAACAAACTCTGGGCTACAAACAATTTACGAAGATAAAATAGATTTAAGATTTAAAAATAAAGATCTTTCTCAGGAATATGAAAAGAAAGAATTAGAAAAAGTCGCAAAATCAATTAAAAAACTCTTTGATGATCTTAAGCCCAATATAGTGGCTATTTCGGGTCCATCTTTGTACTTAGAAAAGCTTACAAACGTTTTAAAAAATTTTTTGAGAGATACAAGAATCGTAACAGTTGAAACATCATACGGGGGGTCAGCAGGTTTAAGAGAGGCGCTTAAGAAGGAAGCACTTAAGCAGGCTTTAAAGGCCAGCGAAACAATACAAGAACAAGAGCTTATGGAGAAGTTTATGTATATGGTGGGAAAGGATTTACCCGTAGCTTATGGTCTTAAACCAGTTGAAGAGGCGGCACTAAGAGGGGCTGTCGACTTGCTTTTGATTGAGAGAGATATAATGAACGATCCAGAAACAAGGTCAAAGATCGTAAAAATTGTAGAAACTGTGATAGCATCAAAAGGCAAGGTTAAGGTTTTTACGACAAACCAAGAAGCAAGGTTCTGGTTAAAAAATATAGGGGGCATAGCAGCTATCATGAGATATAAAATAATTTAAAACGTTTCAAAAAAGAATTATTTCACTAACAGATTTGCGTTTTACAAATGCTGAAAGCTTCGCCGTTTACATTTGATCAAAACTTTTTTAGCGCAGGAGAACGGTGAAGAAGTTAGAAATAATCTATCAAATTTATTATTTTATAGTTTTTTAACCTTTCTCTCCCTTCTAAATAATCCAGAACAACTATGAATACCAAAGTTGAAACTTTACCTTTAAGTTGCTCAACTAGGTTTATAGCAGCTAAGCTCGTGCCGCCCGTTGCGAGAAGGTCATCCACTATTGCAACATTTTCTCCCGGCTTAATCGAATCTTCATGAATTTCTATAGTTTCTTTTCCGTACTCAAGATCATAAGTTACGCTCCTTTTTTTCCAAGGCAATTTGCCGCTCTTCCGTATAGGCGCAAAACCTACATTCAACATTTTGGCTAACGGTGCGCCAACTATAAAACCTCTGGCCTCAATAGCAGCAATCTTATCTAGGTTCAGGCTCTTTAACTCATCGTAAAGCTTTTCTATAGAGTAATTAAACGCTTCCGCATTTGAAAAAAGTGGGGTCAGATCCCTGAATATAACACCCTTAACAGGATAATCGGGAATATCGCGAATGTATTTTTTTAGGTCTTCGTTTTTATTTATCACTCCTAAAAATAGAATTATTTTTTATTTAAATTTATTTGAATGTACTTTTTAGTTCTTCGTTAAACTTTATTATGCTTTTCCAGTGAGAACCGAACCAGTAAACTTTTCCGCAATTAGTGCAAACGTAAAACTCTTTATATTTGGACTTTGTACTTTGTGGTATATTTTGATTTTTATTTATTTCGTCTTCATCCATCTTTCTAAGTTTGCCATTGCAAACTGTACATCTTACGGCTTTCAATACAGGCTTTATTTTAAGCGATTTGAAAATATAACTTAAAGAATCAAGCTCATTTTCTGATCGCTCTACAAATATCGCTTTCCTTCCTAAACTAAAACATCGTTTATATAATTCTTTATCGCATGTAAGAAGAATACGATCTTCAAAATTTCTTAAAAGGCCTTCATCATCACCTTTTTTATAATATAATACATCAAAGCCAAAAAGCCTTAGCTTTCTAGCTATGTTTCCAAGCATAGTGTCGGCTATAAACTTTATATTTTTTTCATTATAGTAATGCTTTTTATTGTTCAAAATGCGTTAAAAATATCTGAGAATAAGGCATTTTAATTTTAAAACATCATGCTTTACCGAAAAGTTCATCACGACATTCTTCGCACAAAAACTTACCATCAACTTCTAGCAGAAAATCTGACCACTGCCCACAATTGTCACAGTATCCAGATATATATTTTTTTGCGCCTCCGCCTTTGTAACTTTTTAGCTGGTATTTTTCTGAAGCGATTTCCATTATTTCTGGAAAGAGCCCAATTATATCGGTCATTGAAATTATACCAACCAGTTCTTCTTTGTACATAACGCCCAGCCTTTTTACACCATATCTGTTCATTGTCTTTGCGGCGTCAATAAGAGAACTTTCAGCCTTTACTGTAATTAAAGGAGAGCTCATTACTTCAGATACCTTAACCGAAGAAGGTATAAGGTCTTTGCTAACTACCTTCTTTATAATATCCCCTTCAGTTAGAATTCCGACAGGCTGGTTTTTATCAACGACAACAGCGCTTCCTACCTTAGCTTCACTCATCTTTTTTGCCGCTTCAAGTACTGAATCTGTAGGAGATACTGTAATAACAGGTGAACTCATAACCTCTCTAACTTTAACGTTTAATGAAATGCTGTGTTCGAACGCCATTACATTTAAAACTAACTTAGTGCCCCTTTTATATTTTACTAAAACGTTTAAGCCTTTTTTAATGACTCGCGTATTTTTTCTTTAAGAGCGCTCATCAGTATTTCCTGTATGTCCTGTTCTGGGGGTTCATAGGGTTCAAGGAATTTTTGTAACGCTTCCCAGCCTATCTTCGCTTTGTTAGCCCACTTAAATTTTCTTCTCAAAGACGAACTGTAAATCTTTTCTGTGGGCAAATTAACTTTTCGTGCCCATGCTATAACAACACGTGGGTCTATATAGTTTTTGATTGACGTGTTTAAATTATAATCCTTGACCATTTTCTGGATTTGTATCTGTATCTCGTGCTTTCTTATCTTTTTCATATAAGAATCAGGTAAACTCTTCTTGGCTTTTACTAGCATTTCATAAAGCTCGCCTATCTTTTTTTCTAATGAGTCTTTATAATTTGCAGGAGGTGTTCTTTTGTGATTTAACCTTATAGCAGTCATCAAATTTGCAACCTTAACATGGTACAAAGCTTCATCGTCATCCTGAATTTTATCTTTAACGTTATTTAAATAAGAATAAAAAGTAAGTGTTCCATGGTAAGTCCTAAAGACTTTGGCTGTTAAACCCGGAACTGCCTTGTTTAAAAATCTGTTCACAGCCCTAGAATCTATACCTTCAAATATCTGACCGCTCTTGGATTTTTCTATAAAGTACCTTAAATTTTTTAAAAACACTTCTGGAGGATTGATTATCTTCTTTTCCCAAAGTACGCTATCTTTTCCTAAAAACTTGAATTTTACTTCATTCCCTTCAATAAAAACATGCTCTTTCCTTAAAGTTGTTGCACCAACAGTATCCGCTTCATCTTTATCCTTTTCGTCTCCAACCCTCATGCAAAGAGTATCTATGAGGTAAGCAACAGTCGCTATCTTTCTTGTTTTTATGTTTCTAGATTTCATCCCTGTCATTATCAGTTTTCTGATTTTTGCTATCTTTTTACCTAGGTAAAGCGCAGAATCATATTTGTCTTTATTTCTTCTCTGCATCAGGTGCACGGATTCGTGGAACCACACGTACTTTTCTTTGCCAGTAAGCTTATCTTTCCAATAAGCAACCCACAATACATCTGGTCGGTGAACTATGGCTTTCCACCTTCCAGGTGGTTTTGGAGCATTTTTGCTTATGTTCAGCACAATATCTTCTTTAAGTACTTGAGGTTTCCACCTACCCCTTAAAGGATGATTCCCTCTTCCTATAAAAATTCCAGGTTCTTCAACTCTCCAAGCAGAAAGCTGAACCTGCTTGCCATCAAGAAATGCAAAAGCGTATTTCTTCTTTAATTCTTCTTTTTTCTTTCTTTCTTCTTTCCTTTCTTCTTTACTTTTGTTTTTCTTTATTTCCTTTTGTAACTTAAGCTCTTTTTTGAATTCTGAAAAGTCCATATCCCGTACACTGTAAGCCCTTAGCTCTGGCGGTAATCTTTTTTTAAAATCTTTTTCAAAATTTTTTATAAAAACTTCGTCGTTAATATATTTATCCATCTTAGCAGCAAAATGGAGAGCCATCAACTCGGCTTCGTCTTTAAGATAATATTTTTTTCCGTTTACTATGAGCGGTATCCCTTTTGCCTTATAAGGTTCTGGTACATATATCCCGTTATGAACGAGCGATGACCAGTTTTTATCTGTCATCAGATGGTCCCCTTGCTGCATAAGATAAGATTTAAAATCAATTATCGTTTAAAAGCTTTATCTGTATTTCTATTTTTGATCATAAATCAGGCTGTTTTCTGCTCACAATAACCCTGTGATTATTTCTTCTGCTTTAGCCACAGGATTTGGATCTTTCATTACTGCGCTGGCTAAACCAACGCCTGAGGCTCCCAGTTCAACAGACCTTTTTGAGTCTTCTTTACTACTTATTCCTGCACCAACAAGAAGTTTTCCCCCAACTTTCTTTATTTCTTCTACAGATTTTACTATAACCTCAGGTTTGGCTCTTGAAACAGATATACCTGTGCCTATAAGTTCAGGGGGTTCTACGAGAACGTACGTTGGGGATAAAAGCGCTGCCGGCGCTACAAGCTCATGCCTGTCGACACATATAACAGATTCTAAGCTTGTAGAGTTAAGATATTTTATTGCCTCCGCAATTTCATCCATTCTTATCCTTTTCTCACTGTGGTTTATCATGCTTCCCTTAGCCCCAGATTCCTTTATCATATCAGCGGTTATGTGTCCTGTATAAGCGCCGTCCTTTACCGGGTCAACATGCTGAGCATAAACTTTTACTTTTGTCACTGATCTGGAAATTCTTTCAATCATGGTTGCAGGAACAGCAAGTATTATCTCTATGTACTGATACTTTTCAGCAAGCGTATCAATCTGTTTTGCTAGACTTATGGATTTTTCTCCGTAACTGTTTGGATAAGCCTTAAAGTTTAGTAAAAAAGTCCTCTTTAAGCCCATGATCAATCTCCAAGATCTTTGAGCTGTTTTGTTGAAAATAATTTTTCCTTAAGCTCCTTCTCAAATTCTGGGTCGTTTCTTCTTAGCCATTCTATCAACAAAGCTGCATGTTCCTTTTCATCGTCTCTGTTATGCGCAAGAACATCCTTTAAAGTTGGATCATCAGTAGCGCTCACCCTTTCATCATAAAACATTATTGCTTCTAGTTCTTCTATCAATGACTGCCTGGCCCTGCTTAGATCTGCTACTTTTTTGCTTATATGATCTATATCCTCATATTTTGGCATACATAGTATTGCTTATAGGAAATATTAAAAGTTGTCTGAAGGCGCTTTTACTTTTTTGTTTAAATTCGTAAAAAGACGTTTTAGTAACGTTAATAATCTTCTTTAAGAACATAATAGTAATGCCTCTTCATATAAAAGCTGATAAAAAAGATATTGCTGAAAGAGTTTTGCTTGCAGGTGACCCTGATAGAGTTAAAATGCTCTCCACAATGCTTGAAAATGTCAGGCTGGTAAACGAAAACAGGGGTTACATAACTTACACGGGACAATATAAAGGGGAAAAGATAACAGTTTCCTGCCACGGTATAGGGGGGCCATCGATAGCGATAGTTGCAGAAGAACTGTTTTCGCTTGGGGCCAAAGCAATGATAAGGTTCGGTACGATAGGAGGTCTTGACTTTGATATGAACTATGGGGACCTGGTGATAGCCACTGGTGCATTTGGTCCTGTAGGTAGCACAATCTGGCAATATTCAAAGGACATGCCTTTACCGACTTCTCCCACATTTGAAATAGTTGAAATTTTGGTGCAAGAGGCGAAAAAAAGAAATTTAAAACACTATACAGGACCAGTTTATTCTGATGACGCCTTTTATGCTGAAGGGGAAGACTATGTTAACAAGTTGAAAAACCTTGGATATATAGGTGTCGAGATGGAATCTTACACCCTTTTTGGTCTTGCAAACCTTAGAAAGTTCAAAACTGGAGCTTTATTTATGGTAAGTAATAACCTTTTAAAGAAGACTCAATTATTGAGCGCTGATGAGCTTAAAAATTATTTAGAAAGAGCTGCACAATTTGTTCTTGATTCCTTAATAAAAATTCAGATCTAAATTTTAAACATTAACGGGAGTTAAGGAAGCGGAAATCTCCTTCCGCGAGCTTTAGATAGCCCCTTATAGAAACGTTTAAGCCTTCTGCACATTATCTTTGCAGACATACATTAACTTGAAAGCACTCAAGGGTTATGTCGGGGGAATCCGCGATGCATTGAATAAGGCCAGCACTTCAATCATGTGAAATCAGCAATAACGGGGCTCTCCTGTGCAACGAAGATAAGACGTCAGATTGTTGAGCCTCTACAAGCAGCATGATGAAGTATTCCTCATGTAAAAGCAAGCGCCAGGTAGTTCGCATGATTAATAATTTTAGAACATGAAAGTTAATTCATGTTTTCGGTTAAGATTCACTCGCTCTAAAAATTATTTGGGAAAAATATAAAAGGATTTCTACTGTGTAATTACATGATGGTTAATGTCAGAGTCTAGTACGGTAACGTTAAAGGTAATGGAAGCTTATACACGAGACGTCGGAAGGGGCGTCGCTAGGGTTGATTATGAAGTTATGGATATGCTTAACCTTCAGAGTGGTGACGTTATAGAGATTAAAGGTAAAAGGAGAACCGTTGCAAAGGTTCTTCCGTTATATCCAACTGATGAAGGAAGAGGTATAATAAGAATTGACGGTCTTATTAGGTCAAATGCAGGAGTTGCCATAGGAGATAACGTAGCAATAAGGAAAGTTAAGGCTGTACCTGCAGAAAGAATAGTGATTTCTCCAATGGAGGAAGTTCCTTATATAGATGAAAGGTATATAACTGATGCTCTTGAAGGCCTTCCAGTTGTTAAAGGAGATAACATCATAGTTCCTTATTTTGGAGGAAGGATTACTTTCAACGTAATTCAAACGTCTCCTGCTAATGCAGAAGCTGTTATAATAAATCAGAAGACAATAATTGAAAGGACAGGCAGGGGGCAAGGTTTAAAGGGCGTTCCGAGGGTAACTTATGAAGATATAGGTGGCTTAAAGGATGAAATTCAAAAGATAAGGGAAATGGTCGAATTACCGCTCCGACACCCTGAGCTTTTTGAAAGATTGGGCATAGAACCACCTAAGGGAGTGTTGCTTTATGGTCCACCAGGCACAGGCAAGACTCTTTTAGCCAAGGCTGTAGCCAATGAAACCAATGCTACATTTATACATATATCAGGTCCTGAAATAATGAGCAAGTTTTATGGCGAATCAGAAGCCAGGCTAAGGGAGAAGTTCCAGGAAGCAAAGGAAAAGGCCCCGTCTATAATATTTATAGATGAAATCGATGCGATAGCTCCGAAAAGGGATGAAGTAACTGGCGAAGTCGAAAGGAGGGTAGTAAGCCAGCTTTTAACTCTTATGGATGGGCTCGAAACAAGGGGTAAAGTTATAGTAATAGGAGCGACCAACAGGCCTAACGCTATAGATCCTGCTTTAAGAAGACCAGGAAGATTTGACAGAGAAATAGAGCTCAAAGTACCTGATAAACAAGGAAGGCTCGAAATCCTTCAGATTCACACAAGGAACATGCCGCTAGCTGAGGATGTAGATCTTGAAAAGATAGCATCACAGACTCACGGTTTCGTAGGGGCCGATCTGGAATATTTGGCAAAAGAAGCTGCTATGAAGGCGCTAAAAAGGGTCTTACCAAAGATAAACTTGGAAGATGAAAGGATTCCAGCTGAAGTTTTGAACGAAATAAGAGTAACAATGCAAGATTTCTTAGACGCTCTAAAAGAAATAACGCCATCGGCTATGAGGGAAGTTTATCTTGAGACTCCTGATGTAAAATGGACAGATATTGGAGGACTTGAAGAAGTAAAGACCGAGCTAAGAGAAGCTGTAGAGTGGCCTTTGAAGTTCCCAGAAGTTTATAAGAGGCTTAATTACAAAATACCTAAGGGAATACTGCTTTATGGTCCACCAGGCACAGGCAAGACTCTTTTAGCCAAGGCTGTCGCAACAGAAAGTGAAGCTAACTTTATCAGTGTAAGAGGCCCAGAACTTTTAAGTAAATGGGTTGGAGAGTCAGAAAAGGCAGTTCGCGAAATATTCAGAAAAGCTAGACAGGCAGCACCATGTATAATATTCTTTGATGAAATAGACGCACTAGCCCCAGTAAGAGGCTATGCAACCGACAGCGGTGTAACAGAAAGGGTTGTTTCTCAGCTTTTAACAGAGCTTGACGGCATACAGCCTTTGCATGGCGTTGTGGTTGTCGCTTCGACGAACAGGATTGACATGATAGATCCCGCCCTTCTCAGAGCTGGTAGGTTTGACAAACTCATATACGTTCCGATGCCAGACAAACAGGCAAGGATGGAAATACTAAAGATTCACACAAGAGGTGTCCCTTTGTGCACGCATAACGAAGCGATTAATGGGCTCTGCAACGAAGGCGACATTGTTAACCTAGAAAAAATAGCAGAAGCTACAGAAGGCTTCAGCGGTGCTGACATCGAATCAGTTGTCAACACTGCTATCTCAATAGTTTTACAGGAATACCTAAAATCACATCAAAATGACGAAGATTATAAGAAAGATTTGGAGAAAGTTTTCATACTGCAGCAGCACTTTGAAGAAGCCATAAAGAGAGTGAGAGCATCCAGAGAAGGAAAGGTTATGGAAAAAGCTCCGGTTCCATATTATAGATAAGCAAAAAGTTATTTTCGAACAGCTTAAATTTTATTTATAATTACCTTTAGCTGTGATAATAGGTAAAGGTACATGGCTGGATAAAGTTGCTTACCATGTAATAGAGAGGGAAAAATCTCTTGGAAGGGACATGAGCTTGGTGAGGGTCGAAAGCGGACTTGGTGCTTCTGGTATACCTCATCTAGGAAGCTTTTCTGATGTTGCTAGAGCTTATGGAGTAAAGATGGCTGTGGAGGTACAGGGGTTTAAAAGTGAGCTTATTTCTTTTGCTGACGACATGGATGGTCTCCGAAAAGTTCCTGTGGGTTTTCCTGATTGGTTGAACGAGCATCTTGCTGAACCAGTTTCTAGAATAAAAGATCCATTTGGTTGTCATGAAAGCTTTGGCTCGCATATCGGCTCTTTGCTTACAGACTCTCTGGACAAAGTCGGTATCGAATACAAATACATGAGAGGTTCAGAGGTTTATAAAAAAGGTCTTTTGATAGAGCAGATAAGAAAGGTATTGATTAATTCTGAAAAAATCGGAAATAAGCTAAAGGAAACTCTTGGTCAGGAGAAATTCACAAAAGCTTTACCTTATTTTGTTATATGTCCTAAATGCGGCAGAATATATACCACAGAAGCTATTTCTTACGACCCAAAGACCGATAGGGTCCATTTTAAGTGTAAAGGAACTAAGATAAGAGGCAGGCTAATTCCTGGTTGTGGATATGAAGGGGATATAGATATAAAAGAAGGTGAAGGCAAACTAAGCTGGAAAGTAGAGCTGGCTTCAAGGTGGTCAGCCCTAGGTATAAGGTTTGAAGCTTACGGAAAAGATATAGCGGATTCAGTGAAGTTTAATGACTGGGTCGCTGACGAGATACTTGGTTATCCGCATCCGTACCATGTAAAATATGAAATGTTTCTTGACAAAGGTGGAAAAAAGCTTTCAAAGTCAGCTGGGAACGTAATAACACCGCAGGCGTGGTTAAGGTATGGAACAAAGCAGAGCCTCATGCTGCTAATGTACAAAAGAATAAAGGGTGCTAGGGAGGTTTCAATCGAAGATGTGCCATCATACATGGAAGAGTTTGACAGGCTTGAAGAAGGTTATTTTAAGAAGTCAATTCCTCCTAAATTAAAAGGGCTTTATGAATACGTGAATCTGTTAAAGATTCCAGATAAGATGCCTGTGCATGTTCCTTACAGATTGCTTGTACAACTTGCAACGATAGCTCCAGAAGATAACTATATAGATTTCATAAAAAAGCGTCTTATTGCATACGGTTACAAAGAAATAGATAATTTGCTTATTGAAAAAATCCAGCTTGCCTATAATATGGCTAGAGATCGCGTTACGGTAGTCCAAGTTCAGGTTCAGCTTAACGATCAAGAAAAAGAAGCAGTAAGGAAGCTCATTGAAGCTTTAAAAACAAGCAAAGATGGCACATCTATACAGAATTCAATATACGAAATCGCAAAATCTACAGGCTTAAAACCTTCAGAGTTTTTTAAAAAGCTCTACCAAATAATCTTTGGTTCTGATAACGGACCTAGGCTTGGCTATTATATAGCAGACGTTGGGCCTGAAAAAATAGCAGAAATGTTAAAGAAAGCTTTAGGGAACTAATGGGGATTTTGTTGGCCCCATAAGTTCATGGGGCCTGTATGGTTTTTCTAAAAGTTTCATTTCTTCTTCTGTAAGTTTTATGTCCAGCGCCTGTACAGCATCATCCAGATGTTCAGGTTTTGTTGCACCTAATAGGACTGTAGTTATGTATGGTTTATTAAAAAGCCAAGCTAATGCCAAAACAGCCGGTTTTATTCCTTTTTGTTTTGCTATTTCTTCTAAGTTCTCTACAACGTCAAAATCTTCTGGTTTGAAATAACCCGTAGGAAGATATTTATCAGTTAGGTATCTAACGGTGTTTGGTGTTTGATTTCTTTTATATTTTCCGGTTAAAAACCCTCTTGCTAGAGGGCTGTAGGGAGCTATAGCTATGTTGAGCTCTCTGCATAAAGGTATGGATTCTCTTTCTTCTTCTCTATAAGCTAGGTTATAGCGTGGAGAGTAATAAACGAGTTTTTCGTACCCTTTATAAACCGCCAGATCCCACAGTCTCTGTATTTGAAATGCGTAAATAGACGTTGCCCCAATATACCTTACCTTTCCTTCCTTAATAAATTGAGATAACGTCGAAAGCGTTTCTTCAATATCAGAATAATAATCCCATCTGTGAATCTGGTATATATCTATGTATTCTGTATTTAATCTCTGTAAAGAACCACTAAGTTGTGCATAAAGCCTTTTCCTTGAAAGTCCACTGTTGTTTATTCCGTTGTCAAATTCTAGACCAACTTTGCTTCCTATTATTATTTCTTCTCTGTTATAACCCCTTATTGCTTCACCGATTATTTTTTCTGATTCCCCATTTGAATACACATCAGCAGTATCTATAAAGTTTATACCCAAATCAAAACCCTTTTTTATGATCCTAAGAGCGTTTTCTTTTTGTGCCATCCAAGGCTCTTTACTGCCATAAGACATGCCGCCAAGAGCTATTCTGGAAACCTTTAAACTGCTCCATCCGAGTTTTGAGTATTGCATAAAAAACAATCATATATTATACGTATTTAAATTTATCATATAATATTGCTGTGTTGAATAATTCTTTTTTATCTTAACCAATAGGCTTTAATTGTTCATGCCATTAGCATTGCGTTCTTAGCATAGCTGACCATTGCATCGTATGCCCAAACTTTTTGCATAGCTTCCGCTAGCAAACCAATTACGCTTCTTGCCCTAAGGTCTTCTCCAAACTTTCTCTTTATAGATGAAAATATTCCCTCTATAGCCCACCTAAGGCCATACTTAACCTTCTTTGCCCATTTTTTATAACCTAGCTTCATGTACTCCCTAACTTCCTGCCTTCTC